>DQVI01000186.1 GCA_015661825.1 Novosphingobium capsulatum | reverse complement strand
CACCGGCACGCCCGGCATCGTCGTCCCAGTCGACCGCGTCGAGCGCGGCCAGCGCGGGCGCGGCCCCCTGATCGGCCACGGCGGCGATCAGCGCGGGCTTGTCGGGCAGGCAATCGGGGAAGGGGACGACTTCGGGTTCCGGTTCTGGCTCCGGTTCTGGCGCGGTACCGTCCTCCGCAGCCGTGGTTTCGGGCAGCGGTTCGGGCGGAACGGGCAGATGCGCGGCGATGGCGGCGGCCTGCTGCGCCCAGTCGCGGGTGCCCAGCGCATGGGCGCGCGCAGTTTCGCCCAGGCGGCGGGTGAGCGCGCCATCGTCGTGCAGGCGGGCGATGGCGTCGGCCAGGCTGGCGGCATCGTCGGCCCGGAAGAACAGCGCGGTTTCCCCGTCGCGCGCCTCGGCGCGGAAGACCGGCAGGTCGGGTACGACCGGCACGACACCGAGCGCCATGGCCTCGACCAGCTTGATCGGGGGCACCAGTTCGGTCACCGGGCTGGCCCGGCGGGGCAGGGCGGTGGCATGACAGGCCGCCAGGCGCGCGCGGGCCTCGTCGGGCGCAAGGCGTCCGGCAAAGTGGACCTGTCCGGCCAGACCGAGTCGCAGGGCCTGCTGTTCGAGGGCCTCGCGCAGCGGACCATCGCCGATGATCGTCAGCGCAATCGTTCGGTCTTGCGCGCGCAGCAGGGCCAGCGCGTCGAGCAGGAGGTCGAGCCCTTCATAGCCGACCAGCGCCCCGGCATAGCCCAGCGTGAAGGCGGCGGCGCGTGGCGGCGCGATGGCGGCAAAGCGGGCAGCGTCGATGCCGTTGGGCAGGATTGTCACCCGCGCCGGATCGATGCCCCAGCGCGCGATCACATGATCGGCCAGCGGGCGCGAGATGACATGGAGGTGATCCGCCGCGTGGGCGACTTGCGCTTCGAGCGCCAGCCCCAGCGCGAACCGCTCGCTCTGGTCGAACCCGGCGACATTGGCCGCCCGGCTCAGCTCCCACAGCCCGCGCATCTCGTAATGAAACGGGATCCCCAGCCGCCGGGCGGCGACGAGCGCGGGCAGCGCGTTGACATGGTTGGACGCGGCATGGATCACCGCCACTTGCGCGCTGCGGGCCGCGCGCGCGATGCCGATGGCCGCCCGCGCGACATAGAGATCGAGCGGCATGGACTGCGAGGGATGGCGCACATGGTGCCAGTCGATCCCGTCGTGATGCGAGGAGATGTCTTCGGGGGTACCCGTGCTGTCCGAACGGTCCCACGGGTAGCCGGCACGGGTCAGCGCGGTCAGCGTGATGGCCTGTTCCGTTCCCTCCCCGGCGCCATGGGCGGCAAGGGCCTGAAGCAGCGCCTGTGTGCGGGTGGTATAGCCGCTGGTGTGCCAAGGCAGCGCGCTTGCCGCGCAATAGAGCAGGCTGCGCGGGCGTGGCTCATAGGCCGGTTTGCGCGCGGGTTCTGGCAGCGAGAGGCCCTGGTCGAGCAGGCGGGCCTGCGCCTCGATCTGGCGAACGCGCAAGTCTTCCGACGGGCTGAGCGCGAGATCGGCGGGCAATCCGGCCAGCAAGGCGGCGGGCTGGCGCAACTGGCCGATGTCATAGAGCCGGAAGGCCAGCCACTTGGCCCGCCACGGGCGCGGATCGGCGGCATGGGCGGCCATGGCGGCCTGCGCCGCGCCCGCCGGATCGTCGGGCAACAGGGTCCGCGCCTGTTCTGTCAGGATTTTTGCGCGGGCGATCGCTTCCGCGCGCGCCTCCGCCTGCGCCTGGGCGTTCGCCCTGGCTTCGGCTTGTGCGGCGGCCTGGGCCGCAGCTCTGGCAACGGCCTGTGCGGCGGCTTCCACTTCGGCTTGCGCGCGGGCGAGGGCCTGGCTCTCGGCGAGGGCCTCGGCCTTCGCACGGGCTTCTTCTTCGGCGCGGGCCTGATCGAGCGCGCGTTGCCGGGCGCGGGTGATCGGCGGGGCGGGCAGAAGCACGGTTTCGGGGGCCTTGCTCGCACGGCTCAGGCCCTTGGCAGGCCGTAGCATCGGGACGCTGGCCCTTGCCGGGGCCGCCTTGGCCCGCCGCGCCTTGCGCCGCAGGGCCAGCAGCCCGGAGGGCAGCCGCCAGAGGCCGACAGGCGAACGAAAACTGCGGATGAGCAGCGCGCCCAGTTGATAGGGCATGTCCTGAATGACGACCTGCTCGCGCAGTTCATAAGCCTCGATCAGCCGTTCCTGTTCGAGAGCCTGGGCCTTGGCCAGTGCGGCCAGGTGCTCGGCCTGCTCGGCGCGCTGGCGCCAGGCCAGCAGGTCGGCCAGCATGGTATCGGCGAGCATGGTATCGGCGAGCATGGTGTCGGCGAGCACAGGGGCGACGGGTATAGGGTCAGCCGGGGGCGGCGCCCCGGCGGCAAGAGGCCCGGCCATGACAGGGGATGCGGTGGGCCCCGCCGCGCTTGCCCGCACGAGGGCACAAGGATCGGGAGAGGGCGCGGGGAAAAACCGGAGGGGCGCGGCCTGAACGGGCGTGGGCGCAAAGGACACATCCGCGAGGGCGGTCCCATCGATCTCGTCATCCCCGGTGCTGTCACGCCCGGCTTTGGTGCCTTCGGGGGCATCTTCGCGGTGGTTCAGGCCTTCCGGCCCGAGCAGGCGAACATGGGAATGGAGAGGGGGGGCAGGCGGGCTGGAGGGAGAAGAGGGCTGCGGAGCGGCGGGGTCATGGGTACGGGCTTCGATCATCGGCTCCCCATGGGGCCCCGCGCCGGGCGGGGCTGTGCGAGGGTGGTCAGTCCGTCCAGATCCCGCGCGCATCGACGATCTCCACCCCGTCGCGCCGCTTGGGCGAGACGGTCTTGAACGGGCGGTGATCGACCAGCAGGGTCCAGACATCGGCCTGATCGAGAGCGGCAAAGCCATCGATCAGTTCGACACCGCAGGCCGACAGGGCAGGCGGCAGGGCGGCGATATTGGGTTCCACGGCCAGGATCGGCCGGGTGAAGCGGGGGGCGAGGTCCTTGACGATTTCCACCGCCGGGCTTTCGCGCAAGTCGTCGATGTCGGGCTTGAAGGCGAGGCCGAAGGCGGCCACGCGGACCTCCTCGGGCGCGCAACCCTTGCGCGCGGCGACCGCGCGCGCGGCCTCCATCACTTTGTCGACCACCCAGTGCGGCTTGCTGTCGTTGACCAGTCGCGCACTGTGGATCAGCCGCGCTTCCTTGGGGTTGCGGTTGACGATGAACCACGGGTCGACCGCGATGCAATGGCCGCCCACGCCGGGGCCGGGCTGGAGAATGTTGACGCGCGGATGGCGGTTGGCCAGCCGGATCAGTTCCCACACGCTGATGCCCAGCTTGTCCGACAGGATCGACAATTCGTTGGCAAAGGCGATGTTGACATCGCGGAAGGCGTTTTCGGTCAGCTTGCACATCTCGGCGGTGCGCGCGGTGGTAACCACGCATTCCCCCTTCACGAACGTGCTGTAGAGCGAAACCGCCTCGGCCGAGCAGCGCGCGGTCAAGCCGCCGATCACGCGGTCGTTCTCCACCAGTTCGCGCAGGACATGGCCGGGCAGCACGCGCTCCGGGCAATAGGCGATGCGGATGTCGGCCTCGTTGCCCGCGTCCTGCGGAAAGGAAAGGTCGGGCCGTTCGGCGGCGAGCCAGGCGGCGATCTGCTCGGTCGTCCCCACCGGGGATGTCGATTCGAGCACGACCAGATTGCCCTTGGCCAGAACCGGGGCAATCGCCCTGGCGGCGGCCTCGATATAGGAAAGATCGGGCTCGTGCCCTTCGCGAAACGGCGTGGGCACGGCGATCAGGAAGGCGTCCGCCGGTTCGGGCGTGAGCGTGGCACGCAGGCGCCCCTCGCGCGCGGCGGCGTGGACCACCATGTCGAGGTCGGGCTCGACGATGTGGATGCGCCCCTTGTTGATGGTCTGGACCGCGATCTCGTTGACGTCCACGCCGATCACCTCGATCCCGCGGGACGCAAAGACAGCAGCAGTGGGCAGGCCGATATAGCCAAGGCCGATCACGGAGACCCGCTTGAAGCGGTGGGCAGGGGTCATCATCTCTTCGGTTTCATCCCTCAAAGGCGCCGCTGTGGCCATGGCGCTATCCCCCTTTCCTTACGTGTTTCCCCGTGGCGAAAGGCTTAATTTCGCCACGCTACGATGGACGTTGCCCAAAAAACGGTAGGGCGAGGGCCAGACAGGTGATGTCGGGCCTGAATAGGCGCCCTCGAACGGCGTCTTGGAATGCCATTTCCAGATGGCGCCCCCTGCATAGGAAGCCCCGAACAGGAAGCTCCCGGACCGGTCGCCCCGGGCAGGCCCGAACCGTGCGGTGTTGACCGATGCGGGCGGCGGTTCGGCCAGTGGATGGATGGCCGGAGCCGCCGCCACGCTGGCGACCAACCCTTGCGGTTATGTCTCGTGATCCGGATCTTGCGATGTCAGGCTCACGATTTCGGCCCTCCCAATTTCAGTCTGCCCCAATTTCAGTCTGTCGGAGCTGATAAACGGAAGATCACTTAGTTTTCTTCCCTTGGCGAGCATGGAAACATCCGGATGCAATCAATCCCGCTACAATCGCGAAGGGCATCCGCACAAATACTCAGTATTTAATTCTAAACTGGAGGAATTCGCCGCGATGGCAGGCGCTCAAACCCTGTTCGTGCGCTATACCTTCCTTCGCGCGCACATGTCGGGCGCAGTGCGACAGGAGAGAAACCCATGGCGCAAAAAGGCGGGCGTGGTTCTGATGGAGCAATTCGGATCGCCCTGTTCCGGTGGGGGGACGAGCCCGACGTTCCCGACGGGGCGCGGGCCTTTTCCTACCATCGGCAGATCATGCCGATGGGGGGGCGCTGTTGTGCCTGTCGCTGGTGGAACTGACGGTGGTTCACCTGCTGGTGAGCCATTGGAGCCGGACGGCGGCTCTGGTCATGTCGCTGATCAGCGGGGTGGCGCTGGTCACTCTGGTCGGCCTGATCAAGTCGTTCCGCTTGCGCCCGATCCTGCTCGAAGCCGATGGCCTGCGCCTGCGCGGTGGCGTGCTGTTCGACCGCCTGATTCCCTTTTCCGCACTGGCCCATGTCGAAACCGAGGTCGCCCCGGACAGCGTGCGCGCGCCTACGACCTGGAACACGGCGCTCCTGTCCTGGCCCAATGTCATGCTGTCGCTGCGCGCCCCGCTCCCCCGCGAGGGCTTCAAACGACGCAGACCCGCCTTCCACGTGATCGCCTTGCGGGTCGACGACCCCGAACCGTTCATCCGCCAACTGCGTGCGGAGTTAGCCGCATACCCGGCAGCGGAATTGTCTGCTGCGCATACACCCTGATCGGCCATGGGGTGGCCGCAGAGTGCCCGCTTTAACAGGAAGTGGAAAAACAAACGCCGCCGCAGTCCGGCAAGGAATGCGGCGGCGTGCGTGATTTACGGGTGTTTTCAGCAGCCGTTGCGTTCGCGGTTGCGGTTGCGGGTGTGCTGCTTGTCGAGGGTGCGGCCGACCAGGGCGCCGCCGACGCCGCCGGCGATCGTGCCCAGCGTGCCACCGCCCAGAGCATTGCCGAGCAGGGCACCGCCCGCGCCGCCCGCGATCGTGCCTACGGCGCCGTCGCCGCTGCCGCAGCGGTGGCGGTAGTCGCGGCGGTCGCGACCGTGGTTGTCATAGCGCGAGTCCTCATAGCGATCACGGCCATTGTCGCGGGCGAACGACGTGGTGGGGATGGCGGCGGTGGCGAAAGTGGCCAGTGCCGCAACAGCAGACACCACGCCGACCTTGGATGACTTGAACATGGAGATATCCCTTTTTGGTGATCCTTGCTGGGTCTGGATCTAGCCGTTGCAACCTGCAGGGGCCATGAACACAATTGGAAAAATGTGTTAACAGGGGATGGGGTCAGGTGCTTGATTTCATGTGGTGAAGGGGAGCTTCTGGCGCTTCGCCGGAAGGTTACAGGCCCAGCACGACACGGGCGCTGACGGCGAGCTGGTAGAGGATCTGGGTAATATCCTTCCAGATCTGGCGCGACTTGGTGTCGAGCCGGGGGAGGACGAGCAGTTCGTCGCCGGTGCGCAGCGACTGGCTGGTGGGGGCAACGTCCTCGAAACTGCCGTCGGCATGGGCAACGACGATTCGCTTGTGGGCCCCGTTGGGGGTGAAACCGCCCGCGCGGGCGACATAGGCTTGCGCATCGAGACCCGGTTGCCACGCGACGGCATTGGGGAACAGCACTTCGCCGCTGACCAGCACGAGCCCGTCGCGCGTGGGGACGCGCAGCAGGTCGCCGTTTTCGAGCAGGAGATCGTCGCGCGTGGGCCCATGGCCGACGACGACCTGGCCGATGGGCTCGACCTTGCGCGCGCGGTCGATCCACGCGAGCACCTGATCGGCCTCGTTGCGGCGCAATTGCGATTCCTCGTTGGTGCCCGAGCGGGCGGTGAGCACCGATTGTTCGAGGCTGCGCAGGCTGGCCTCCAGCATGGTCTTCTGGCGGTCGTGGACGCTCTGGCGGAAAAGCTGGATGCTCGCCTCGTCCGAGCGGTCTGAAAAGTGGACCTGCCGCAGGAGATCGCCCAGCCGCGCGCCATAGGGCAGCACATATTCCTGCGCGCTGTCGTGCTCGCCCTCGATCCGCACGGTGATCGTGCCGGCTTTCTTGTCGGCGGTGAATTCGAGGGTGTCGCCATCGGCCACCGGCACCGCGCCTGCCTGTGCGATGGGGTGATATTCGACATTGCGGACAGGGCCGGTCATCCGGGTGATGCGGATGTGGGTGGCGGCTGGCTGGGGCGCGGCGAGCAGCATGACATCGGCGGTTGTCGGGTGGGACTGACGCGGAAATTCGAAGATGTTGGGGTTGTTGGCCAGCCCCGTCACCGTCACCGTTTGCTGGCGGGGGCCCACGAAGATCACGTCGCCATCGGCCAGCGCGACGGGCGCCATCAGGCCCCGGAACAGGAACTGGTAAAGGTTGACGCGGGCGCGCACCTGGCTGCCGCGCTTGACCTCGACATCGATGAACGTGCCGCGATCCGGGTCGATGCCGCCTGCCGCATCGAGATAGTGGAGCAGGCCATCCATGCTGGTGCCATCATAGAGGCCGGGGCGGCGCACGAAGCCGCCGACATAGACGCGCACCGGCTGCGCCTCGGCCAGCGCGGCATAGACATAGACATTGCTGCGAAAGGTGCCTGCCGCCGCGCCCGCCACCACGCGTTGCAGATCGGCATTGCGCACGCCGCCCAGCGCGACCGGGCCGATATTGGGCAGGAAGACATTGCCCTGCGGATCGACCGTCTGGACTTGCGCGAACTGGAACGCGCCCCACAGTCGCAGCACCACCCTGTCGCCGGGGGTGACCATGTAATCGGGGTTGAAGCGCGCGGACCCGGCGCGGGCGAAGGCCCCGGTGAACAGCCGCGCGCCGAAGACCGGGCTGGCCAGATTGGCCGCGCTGTCGAGCGCGGACATCGCGCCGGGCACGACCGGCGGGGCGCCCGCGTCGATGGCGGTCGCCAGCGGGGTGGCTAGCGTCGGGACGATCGAGGGCAGCGTTGGCGCGGCCATGCCATTCGGGACGGGGGCCGTGGTGGCGGCATTCCCGGTGGCCGAAGCAACCGCGCCCGGCCCCAGCGAGCCGACCAGCGCGGCCAGTGTGGCCGGGTCGGCCTGTTGCAGCGCCTGACCGGCAAGGCCGGGCGGCAGGCCCTGCGCCAGCGCGCAAGGGGAGCTGAGGGTCGGGCCGGCAATCAGGAGGCTGATCATCAGGAAGCGAGTGGGACGCATGGGCGCAGTCCTTGGCAGGCCCCGCAAAAGGAGCCGGGAATGGGATCAATCGATGTGGTCGCGCACCACGGCCACCAGCAGCAGCGCGATGCCCGCCGTTAGGAAGGCGGCGAGGGTGAAGACCAGCGTGTTGACGAAGCGGCGGGGCCGGGCGGGATATTCGGGCAAGGTGGGCGACTGGATCACCGAGACCTGCTTCATCGCCTGCATCGCGGTGATCCGCCCCTTTTCGAGCGCGGCCAGCGTGGTCTGGTAGAGGCCCTGGCTGAACTGGGCTTCCTGTTCGAGCTGGCGGAAGGCATCGGCGCTGCGGTTGAGGGCGCCGGGCGCGTTCGAGGCGGCGCGGCCCCGCTCGCGCGCGAGTTCGCCATCGACCGCCGCGATCTGCTGGCGCACGGCGACGACATCGGGATGGCTGGGGACGAGATAGGCTTCGAGCGTGCCCAACTGGGTCTGCAAGGCGCTGCGCCGCGCTTCGAGCTGGGCGATGGTGCCTGCAACCGATTGCAGGGTGTCTTCGGGCGAGACCATCCCGGCCTTGTTCTGATAGGCGAGCAGGGCCTTGCGCGCAGCTTCGTTGCGGGCGCCCATGCGCTGGGCCTCGCCCGAGAGGAAATCGACCTGCACTTGCGCGAGGCGGTGGTCGTTGCGGTTCATGAACTGCGCGCCTTCGCGCAGCATCGTGGCGACGATGGCCTGCGCGGTCTGGGGATCGAAGGCTGCCGCCTCGACATGGAGGATGCCTTCGTTGTCGTCGTAATCGATTGCAATGCGCCGCTTCATGTAATCGGCAAAACGAGCGAGCGGGGCATGGGCATCGCGAAGGCGGGCCAATGGATCGTGGGCATGATCGGCATAGCGCTGGCGCAAGTGCAGCTCTGCATCAAGGCGGGCGAGCATGTCGAGCGAGAGCAGGTGGCTGCGCAGCAGCATCTGGTCGGCCCGGTTGCCCCCGCCCGGCAGGCCCGAGAGCAATCCGCCCAGCCCCCCCGGATCGACCCCGCCCATGTCCGCCCGCACGACCACGACTTGCGCCTCGCAGACATAGAGGTCCGAGGCGAGCAGCCCCCAGTAGAGTCCGGCCAGCAGCGAGCTTGCCGCAGCCAGGCCGAGCACGATGTGGCGCACACGCAAGGCGCGGCGGGCAGGACGCAGGGCGGGCAGGGGGAAGGAGGAGGCCATGGCTGGTATCTCGGCAGCGGGGGCGGGCTTTTGATCCGCGTGTTGCGGATGGGAAGTGGGCGGATGCGAAGAGGGCGGATCGGCCAGGATCGTGGGCGCGGTCATTTGGGGAGGGTGTCCTTATAGGCCTTCACGGCATCGCCCAGATGGTCGAACCAGGTGAGCTTGCCCGCGTGGAGCAGCATGCCTGCCGTGCAGAAGCGCTTGAGCGTGCCCGGATCGTGGCTGACCATGATCACGCTGGCCTGGCTGGCGCGGCGGCGGAATTCGGCCGCCGCGCGGGCGCGGAAGGTGGCATCGCCCGCCGCCGTCGCCTCGTCCGAGATGTAGACGTCGAAATCGAAGGCCAGCGAGATGGCAAAGCGCAGCCGCGCGGCCATGCCGGTCGAATAGGTGCGGATCGGCTGGTCGAAGCGGTCGCCCAGGGCGGCAAATTCGGCGATCCGGGCGAGGCGTTCGGGGATGTCGTCCTCGTGGCCGTGGATGCGGCAGACGAAGCGCGCGTTCTGCCGCCCGGTCAGCGTGCCCTGAAGCCCGCCGCCAAAGCCCAGCGGCCACGACACCCGGCAGTGCCGTTCCACTTGCCCGCGCGTGGGTTTGTCGACGCCCGCCAGAATGCGCAGCAAGGTGGACTTGCCCGCGCCGTTGGCCCCCAGGATGCCCACGCTCACGCGCGGGGGGATCACGAAGTTCACGTCGTCGAGCACCCATGGGCCCGCGCCATGGGCGGTCATGTAGCGTTTGGAGAGGCCGCGCGCGACGATCACCGCGCCGCGACCTTGTGCGCGAGGGTCAGTTGCAGCGACAGGCCCAGCCCGACCACGACCAGCACCCAGCCCCACAGATAGCCCGCGTCCGTCTCGGGCACGGCGTGATAGCCGCGCGAGAGCCCCATGCGCGCGAGTTCGACCCCGTGGGCGAGCGGATTGAGCATCAGCACCTGCCGCCAGGGCGCGGGCAGCGTGGCGAGCGGAAACATCACCCCCGAGATCAGGTAGAGCGGGCGCAGCACGATGTGCAGCATTTGCCGCGTCTCGCGCATGAGCGCGGTCGAGGCCGAGACGATCATCGCAAAGCCCGTGCCCAGCAGCCACATCGCCACCCAGGCGGCGATCATCGTGAGCGGCGTGTCCGGCGCGAAAGGATGGCCCCAGAGCGCGAGGCCGCCGGCCAGCAGCGCGGTGACGACCAGCCAGGTTACCCCTTCGAGCAGGGCCCGCGCGATCAGCGTGTCGACCGGCTTGACCTGCCGATAGGCAAACAGCGCGCTGTTGTCCGCCGGGGCCCCGGCGACGTGATCGGCGGTCTTGCGGAAGAGGAAGTAGGTCTGGATGCCGACCATGATCCACACCGGCGTGTCGAGGTTGCCCACCGCATGAATGCGCACGGCGGCATAGAGCGCGAGCAGGTAGGCGACATGGAACACCGGCTCGAACAGGACCCAGGCCCATGAAATGCGCGTGGCAAAGAGCCGGGCCAGCGCCTCGCGCAGCATGAGCGCGCGCCAGACGCACAGCGTGACCACCAGTGGCGGGCGGGGCGGGCGCGTGAGGGGGGGGAAGGTCTGGTTCATCAGGCCGGGCGCATGACGTCGTGGGCGCAGGCCACGAGGAGGCCGTGGAGGTGGCGGTGCAATTCGCCATCGCCGATGGCCCCGACCACCCGCCCGAGCGGATCGACCACGCCCACCATCGGCAGATCCCGCTCGGCCATGAGGCGCAGCACCGCGCGCATGGGCGTGCTGTGACCCACGAGAAAAAGCGGGGGAGATGGGGGTGTGGAAGGGCGTGCGGGGTCGGCTGGCATGGTTTGCGCCTCGTTCCTGTCCGTTCTGGCTCCTGTCCGTTCGGATCATGGCCTCATCGGGATGACCCTTAGTAATCGCTACTGAGGCGGCGCGGGCGTGTGGATCGCACGGGAATGAAGCGATTTGACCGGGGATGGCTGCTTGCCGACCCGCTGCGAGGGGGCTGGAGCGGTGGATTTCTGACCCTGCCGTGATAGAGCCGGTCTCTCAGTTCTGGAGGAGTCTGCGCCGGGCCATGCAGTTGCGCCATCTGCGGTATTTCGTCGCCCTTGCGCGCCACCGTCATTTTGCCCGTGCGGCGGCGGAATGCGGGGTTTCGCAGCCCACGCTCTCGGCGGGGCTGGTGGCGCTCGAACAGGAACTGGGCAAGCGGTTGGTCGAGCGCGACCGGCGCTTTGTCGGGCTGACCGAACAGGGCGAGGCGATGCTGCCCTGGGCCGAGCAGATCCTGGGGGCCATGGGCAGCATGACCCAGGCCGTGGCGGCCACCAGTGCGCCGCTCTCCGGGCCGTTCCGGCTGGCGGCGATTCCCTCGGCGCTGCCGCTCGTCGGACGCTTTGGCGCGGCGCTGTTGCAGCGCTATCCGGGGCTGTCGCTGGCGGTGCAGCAGGCGCCCTCGCGCCAGATCGAGCAGGATCTGGCTGCGCTTTCGTGCGATGCCGGGCTGACGTACCTCGATCATGATCCCCCGGCCCATGTCGTGGCCGTGCCGCTGGCCGAGGAGGGGTTCCTGCATGTCGCGCCGTCCGGGGGCGACTGGGGAGAGGATGAGGGCGCGGTGGTCGAATGGGCGGCGGCGGCGGCGCGGCCTCTGGTGCTGCTCCACGGGGGGATGCAGTATCGCCGGATACTCGACGCGCAGTTCGCCGCGCGGGGCCTTTCGGCGACACCGCGCGCGGTGGCCGACAGCCTCGTGGCGCTGTTGTCGCTGGTCGGTTCGGGACAGTTCGCGACAATCGTGCCCGATGGCTATGCGCGGCTGGTCGAGGGGCTGGCCGGGTTCGATGTGCGCCCGATGGCGGCAGACATCCATCCGGCGCAGCGGCTGGGGCTGGTCGTGCTCGACCGCCAGCCGATGGGGCCGCTGGCCAAGGCGGCGCTGACCGTGGCGCGCACGCTGGGCTCTGTTTGATAGAGCTGGTCTATCAGGTCTTCGGGAATTCGATTTGACCGGACGGGCGCGCGGGGCGCACACCGGAGGCCATGGATGACCCTGCCAGATCGGAGTTGAAACGCATGGGCGAGCCGAACCAAAAGCCGGGACGCGTTCTGGGCGCAGTGCTGGCGGGCGGTCTGTCGAGCCGTTTTGGCAGCGACAAGGCCCTGGCCCTGCTCGACGGGCGCAGCCTGCTCGACCGCGCCATCGCCATGCTGGGCGCGCATTGCGACGGGGTCGTGGTGGTCGGGCGCACGGTGCCGGGGCAGGTCTGTCTGGCGGATCGCCCGCGTGGCGGCATGGGACCGCTGGGCGGGATCGCCGCCGCGCTTCACCATGGGGCGGCCCATGGCTATGCCAGCGTGCTGACCGTGGCGGTCGACAGTGTGGGGATCGACGCAGAGGGGCTGGCCCTGCTCGCGCCGCCTCCGGCCTGTTGCGAAAGCCAGCCGGTGATCGGCCATTGGCCCGCCGGGGCGGGCGCGGTGGTCGATGCCATTCTGGCCGGTGACGGGCGCCATTCGCTGCGGGCACTGGCGCAGGCGCTGGGCGCGCGCATGGTGACGTTCGCGCGGGCGCCGGGCAATATCAACACGCCTGCCGATCTGGCGGCGGCTCAGGGCCGCGAAGGTGGCGAGGGGGGCGGCACATGAAGGAGTCAGCCGTGACTGTCGATCAGGTGAAAGGCGCCAGTCCGCGCGTCTTTGCCGAGCATTTCGCCGATGGCGCCGCCAGCGTGCCGATCACCCGCGCGCTGGCCGAGGAAGCGCCCGTGGCCATCGAGATCAACGGCATGGGCTATGCCGTGATGATGGCCACGCCCGCCGATCTGGAAGACTATGCGCTCGGTTTCTGCCTGTCGGAGCAGTTGATCGCCGACCCTGCGGCTTTCGTGTCGGCGCAGGAGGCGGAGATTCCGGGGCGCGGCTGGATGCTGCGGATCAATCTGGCGCTCGATGCGGCGGCGCCCCTGCTCGAACGGGCGCGGTTGCGGCTGGCCGAGGGGAGTTGCGGGCTCTGCGGGATCGAGAGTCTCGAACAGGTTCTGCGGCCCTTGCCCCAGGTGCAGCCGCGCGAGGATATCGCGGATGCGGCGATTTTCGGGGCGACGGCGGCGCTGGGCGATCACCAGCGGCTGGGCCGGGCCACGCGGGCGGCCCATGCTGCGGCTTTTTGTGCGCCCGATGGCACGATCCTGACCGTGCGCGAGGACGTGGGCCGCCACAATGCCTTCGACAAGCTGGTCGGCGCGCTGGCCCGCGCGGGGGCCGATCCGGCGAGCGGTTTCGTCGTGCTGACCGCGCGGTGCAGCTTCGAACTGGTGCAGAAGGCGGTGATTGCCGGGGTGGGCTTGCTGGTCACCGTTTCGGCGGCCTCGACCCTGGCGGCCGACCGTGCGCGCGATCATGGCCTGCGGCTGGTCAGCCTTGCACGGGGGGACAGTTTTCTGGAAAGCTGAAGGGCGCTCAGGTGCTGGCGAGCGAGGACAGCGCGTCGCGCAGCGCTTCGAGGCTGACCGGCTTGGCCAGCAGCGGCGCTTCGGGCGCGCCCGCATCGGGATCGAACGAGGCATGGCCCGAGAGATAGAAAAACGGCGTTCCCTCTTCGCGCAGGCGCAAGGCCACGGGAACCGAGGTGGTGTCGCTGCCCAGCGAGAAATCGAGCAGCGCGGCATCGACGGGCCCCTGATCGAGCGCGCAGAGCGCCTGATCGACCGTGGCGACCGCCGTCACCGTATTATGGCCGAGATCCGCAAGGTTCTCTTCCAGCAGCATTGCGAGCAGGGGCTCGTCCTCGACAACCAGAATTCGCATGATCCAATCTCGGCGGTCCTTCGGCCGCGCCGGACCATGTGTCCGGAACCCGATGTTTACAGGCCGCCAGCCTAGCCTATCCGGTCAGGCCGCGATACACCCGATCATGCGATTTGCCCGGATGGGGGCTGTCCTGTCTCCTGGCGGCCACGCCCTGGCTTGTCGATCCGATGGAGCCGATGGCCGGGAACCGGGCCCGGTTTCGGGTTTTACCGAAGGAATGTGTTGGTACGGGCCATGATTCGTCCCCCGATCTCCGGTCGATTTTTCTGGGGCCTTGCCCTCCCCGAGGGGCGAGGGCGCACGGTCGCGGTGGCTGTGCTGGTGGCCTTGCTGCATGTCGGCCTGATCTGGGCGCTGGTTCATGGGCTGGCGGGCGGGGTGGTGGCGCTCGTGCGGGAATCCCTGCCGGGCCTCGTGGCCGAGGCGATCCCGCTCGAACCGCCTGCAACGGCCCCGGCCCCCCATCCCCGCGCTGCTGCGCGACAGAGCGCGGGCGCGACCGGTGCGATGGGGCGCAAGGCACGGCCCATGG
>DQVI01000018.1 GCA_015661825.1 Novosphingobium capsulatum | reverse complement strand
GCCGCAGCCGGGGAAGGCGCCGCATCCGGGGAAGGCGCCGCAGCCGCCGCAAAAGCCGGGGGCCCGGCCACGAGCGCCAGAGCGCAAACCGCCGCGGATACTGCGCCGGGCACTGCCCCGGACATTGCCTCGAACAGGGACCGGGAAAGCGAAAACGAACGGAATGAATGTCGATGGAACAAGCGCATGAAACGTGTCTCCCAAGGCGGCGGAGCCCCCGCGCCACCGCCTTGAGAGACACCATGCCAGACCTCGCAGTTACCGCAAGGTCATGGCAACCTGGTACAACGGCAATCCGGCCTCAGTGCGCCAGCAGCAGCGGCAGGGTCGAATTGTCGAGCATCGCGCGCGAGACGCCACCCAGCAGAAGCTCGCGCAGGCGGCTGCGCCCGAACAGGCCCATCACGATCAGCCCCGCGCCCAGACGGCGCGCGGCATCCGCCAGCGTGGCCGCAATCGGGCCATTGGCGGTGAGCCCGTGGACTTCGGCGTGGATGCCATGGCGCGAGAGGTAGGTCGCCGCATCGAGCGCAGGCAGGGCATCGGGCTTTTCCTCGACGGTGAGGATATGGACCGCCCCGGCCTGATGCAGCAGCGGAAGGCTGGCCCGCAGCGCATGGGCAGCCTCGATCCCGCCGTCCCACGCGATCACCGCAGGCTTGGAAAAGTCGGTCATCGCGGTGCCCTTGGGCACGGCGAGCACCGGGCTGCGCACGCCCAGCACGAGTTCCTCGACCAGCGGATCGGCCAGACTGGTGACGACCACATCGGCAAAGCGGGCCCCGGCATAGGCCGCCGGAATCGGCGCCTGGGCGGTCTGTTCCACGTCGAAGGGGACATCCTGCGGCGCCAGACGCGCATCGACCTTGGCAGCCAACGCGGTATCCTCGCGGCGGACCTGATCGATCACCTCGGCCGTCAGCGCAGCGCCGCCGAACGGCTCCCACACGGCGAGTTCGGCAAAGGGGCTGGCAATCTGCACGCTCACATGGCCATCCATGACGCGGGCCAGGGCAAGAGCGGTTTCGAGGCGGTCATCCATCGTGACGGCGCCGTCGATCGGGCAGAGAATGGAGCGCATGTGGGATCGTCCTTCTTCTTTCGTTGGGGTGATTGTGGCAGCAGATCGGCACAGAGCCATGATCTGAATCAAGGTATTGACGATATTGGCCCTTGTTTCATCCAAATCCGTCCTGCACCAGTGCCTTGCCGGGCCAGATCGCCCGGTCAGCGCGTGATGTCGTCGCCACGGCGGCCACCCATGGAGAGCACGCAGGATGCCTTATACCCTGATCACCGCCAACCGGAACTATTCGAGCTGGTCGCTGCGCCCCTGGCTGCTGATGAAGGCGCTCGGCATCCCGTTTGCCGACCGCCTCGAACCCTTTGCCAAACCGGTCAATTACGAGGCCTTCCGCAGCTTCTCGCCCACCGGGCAGGTGCCCGCGCTGATCGACGGGGCCACGACGGTCTGGGATTCGCTGGGCATCACGCTCTATCTGGCCGACCGCCATGCCGGGGTCTGGCCCGAAGAACCCGCCGCACGCGCCTTTGCCCAGAGCGCGGTGTGCGAGATGCACGGCGGCTTTTCCGCGCTGCGTTCGACCTGCACGATGAACGTGGGGGTGCGGGTGGCGCTTCCCGCGATGGCCCCCCCGCTGGCGCGTGACGTGGCCCGCCTGCGCGAGCTGTTCGAAGAGGGACTCGACCGTTTCGGCGGCCCCTGGCTGGCCGGGGATACCTTTTGCGCGCTCGATGCGTTCTTTGCGCCGGTGGCCTTCCGGGTGCGGACTTATGGCCTCGATATCGGTCGCGGACAGGCCTGGGTTGACCATGTGCTGGCCCACCCGGCCATGCGCGCCTGGGAAGACGCGGCCCTGGCCGAAAGCTGGCGCGAGGAGGGCCACGAGGCCGAGCTTCTGGCCGCAGGCGCCATCACCGCCGACTATCGCCTCGCCTGAACGGGCCCAATAGCGGGCGCCGCACAGGGAAAATTCAGGGGGCCGGTCAGGGGGCCGGATCGTCCGGCCCCTCTGTTCCGGCCTGATGCGCGCCGTTCACATATTGCGAGGCGACCAGCCAGCCCTTGAACGGACGCAACGAGCCCAGGCAGCCGATGGCCAAAATCGGCACCGAAGTGAGCAGATGGACCCACCAGGGCGGGCTGTAGGCCACTTCGACCCCGACGGCGACGAACGTGAGCGGAAAGGCCGTCAGGCACAGCGCGAAGAAGGCCGGGCCATCATCGGCGCGGGCAAAGCGGAAATCGAGCCCGCAGACATCGCAGCACGGCGCCAGACGCAGCCAGCCCGCGAACAGGTGGCCCTTGCCGCACCGCGGGCACAGCCCCTTCCATCCGCACCGCGCGATCCAGCCCAATCCGGCGTGTTCCGCCATCCGTCCTCTCCCCCCATGCAGCGCCGGAACGGATGTTCAGGCCCCACTCAACCGTCGAGTTCGTCCACCGGCGCCACGGCCTTGACGCGGGCCACCAGCAGCTTGTCGATCTTGCGGCCATCCATGTCGACGACCTCGAACCGCCAGCCCTGCTCGGTAAAATGCTCGCCCTCGACCGGCAGCTTGCGCAGGACCGAGAGGACGAAACCGGCCACCGTCGCATAGTCGCGGTCTTCGGGCAGCTCGATCTCCAGCCGGTCGGCCATGGCATCGGCGGGAAGACCGCCGGCCAGCAGCAGCGAGCCGTCCTCGCGCTCGGTGATCATCGGGCTGTCGCCCTCGTCGCCATGGGCCACGAAAGTTCCGGCGATGGCCGCCAGCAGGTCGGCCGGGGTGACGATCCCTTCGAGATGGCCATATTCGTCGTGGACCAGCGCAAGGCCGACTTCGGCCTGCTGGATCACGCGCAGGGCGTCCATCGTGTCGAGCCGGTCGGGCAGGATCGCGGGCTTGCGCATCAGGCTTTCGAGCGCATGCTCGTCGCCACGCAGGCGCGCGGCCAGCACGTCGCGAACCTTGACCACGCCGACGATGTGATCGGGCGAGCCATCGGCCACCAGCAGCAGCGAATGGGGGCTGTCCTCGATGGCGGCGGTCAGGTCTTCGGGGCTGGCATCCAGCTCGATCCAGTGGAGTTCGATGCGCGGGGTCATCACCTCGCGCACGGGGCGGTCGGCCAGACGCATCACGCTGGTCATCAGCGCGCGCTCCTCCTCCTCGATCACCCCCGAACGGGTGGCCTCGGCGAAGATCATCTGGAGTTCCTCGGCGGTGACTTCCTGCTCGCCCCCCCGGGCCAGCCCGAGCAGACGCAGGATCAGGCTCGATGACCGGTCGAGCGTCCACACGAAAGGCGCGGTCACCCTGGCCATGATCACCATGGGCCGCGCGGCCAGAACCGCAATCGATTCAGCCGCCGCCAGCGCCAGTTGCTTGGGCACGAGTTCGCCCACCACCAGGCTGAGATAGGTCGTCAGCGCGATGACCAGCGCGAACCCGGCCTCCCCGGCATAGGCGCCCGGCACCCCCAGCGCGGCCAGCCGCTCGCCCACCGGCCCGCCCAGGCTGGAGCCCGAATAGGCGCCCGCGATGATGCCCACGAGGGTGATGCCGATCTGCACGGTCGAGAGGAACTTGCCCGGATCGGCAGCCAGTTCGAGCGCCACGCGGGCCCCCCCGCTGCCCCCCTCGGCCAGAACCTTGAGCCGGGCCGGACGTGCCGAGACAATGGCCAGCTCCGACATGGAAAACAGACCGTTGAGCACGACAAGGCCCAGGATTATGAGCGCATCTGGCCATGGAAATGGGGTCACGGGGCAAGCCCCTAGCAGATTTGCGCGGCGCCGCGAAGTCCTTGCGAAGCCTCGCGTGATACCCGCAGCCCGCCCGATACCGTTCATTATTCGGGAACCATTCAGCCCGTGGCCGTGTATTGGACGCAAAGCAGGCTGCCGTGATCCGCTCACGGTTCGCCGCCTGCCTGGCTCCCGCCCTGCGATCAGGCGCGGGAGAGGGATGCAACGAAGGGGAATACCAATGAAGATTCGTCGGGTGCTCGTTTCCAGCCTTTGCGCGGTGTCGCTGGTCAGCCTCTCGGGCTGCGTGACCGACCCCAACACCGGCCAGCAGAAGGTCTCGCGCACGGCGCTGGGCGCGGGCGCGGGCGCGCTGGGCGGCCTCTTGCTGGGCGGGCTGATCGGCGGTG
>DQVI01000038.1 GCA_015661825.1 Novosphingobium capsulatum | reverse complement strand
CGCGTCGCGCCGGGCCAGCATGCAGCCGCCCGCCGCCGCCGCCGTGGCGCCGGGGCGGTTCACCCTCGCGAACGGGTAGAGCATCTGGAAGAACAGCACGAAAGCGGGCACCAGCCAGCGTTCGGCTGCCGAGCGGCAGCGCAGCAGGGCCATCAGCGAGACGAGCACCAGCCCGCCCGCCTCGGCCCGCGCGACGAGGCTGCGCAAGGTATCGGGGGCATGGGTGATGTCGGCGTCGGTCAGCCAGAGGTAGCGCGGGGTGCCCGCCGCGGCGATGCCGTGCGACTGGGCCCAGATCTTGCCGGTCCAGCCCGCCGGGAGCGGGGCCCCGGCCAGAACCTGCACGCGCGATCCGCCGGCTTGGCGAGCAAGCTCTGCCGTGCCGTCGCTGCTGCCGTCGTCGACGACGATCACCCGGAAATCGCCCGGATAATCCTGTGCGGCGAGGCTGGCGACGCTGCGGGCGATCACTTCGGCCTCGTCGCGCGCGGGGACCACGGCGACGACATCGGGCCACTGCGCGGGCTCCGGGGCGGGGTGGCGGTCGTCGTGGACGCCTGCCGTCCAGAACTGGCCGTGGGCCAGGATCAGGCCCAGCCAGATGACCAGCGAAATCAGGGCCAGAAGGGTCAGGATCATGCGGAAACCTGTTGGGCAAGCAGCGCCGCGACCGGGGCCGGAACGACCCCGCGCGCGGCAAAATCGGCCAGCGCATCGGCAATCGCGGCCTGCCACGGGCGATAGCTGTAGCCCAGTTCGGCCTGCGCGCGCGCGCTCGAATAGTACATGTGGTGGCCCGCCATGCGCAGCGAATCGACGGTCAGGAACGGTTCGCGGCCCGTAAGCGCGCAGAGCTTTTCATTGACCCAGGCCATCGGGAACAGCGGCCCGCGCGGCAGGGCCACGCGCGGCGGGCGGCGGCCCATCAGGCGGGCGATCTCGCGCAGCATCTCGGCCAGCGTCACGTCCTGTCCGCCCAGCACATAGCGCCGCCCGTTCACGCCCTTTTCCAGCGCGGCGAGGTGCCCGGCGGCGACATCCTCGACATGGACGAGGTTGAGCCCGCTGTCGACATAGGCGGGCATGCGCCCGTTGGCCGCCTCGACAATGACCCGGCCCGTGGGGGTGGGGCGCAAGTCGCGCGGGCCGATCGGGGTCGAGGGGTTGACGATCACGGCGGGCAGCCCGCGCGTGGCCACGGCCTGTTCGATCAGGCGTTCGGCGACGACCTTGGAGCGCTTGTAGGCGCCCACCACGGTCTGTTCGGTGGCCGGGTGGTCTTCGTCCGAAGGGCGCCCGTCGAGCGGGAGGAGCGTGGCGACCGAACTGGTGTGGACCAGCCGCTCGATCCCGCAGGCGAGCGCCGCCTCGACCACGTTGTCGGCGGCGAGGCGGTTGTTGCGCACGATTTCTTCGGGATCGGGCGCCCAGAGGCGATAGTCGGCCGCGACGTTGAAGGCGAAGCGCACGCCTTCCATCGCGCGGCGCACGCTCGCGCCATCGCGCAAGTCGCCCTCGACGATGTCGAGGCCCAGCCCGGCCAGATTTTCGCGCGGTGAGGCGCTGCGCACGAGGACGCGGCACCGCGCGCCCTTGGCGAGCAGCGCGCGCACCACCGCCGAGCCGAGGAACCCGCTGGCACCCGTCACCAGGATCAGGTCGTCGCGATAGGTCATGAGGTCAGCCTCTGATCCTTAGTGCTTGCGCTCGACGATGTAGCGGGCAATCGCGCGCAGCAGGTCGGCCTCGGGGCCATGGCGGTCGAGGCGGGCGATGGCGTGATCGACCAGACGGCGCGCTTCCTCGCGGGCGCGGTCGGGGCCGAGCAGCGAGAGGAAGGTTTCCTTGCCTGCCGCCGCATCCTTGCCCACGGCCTTGCCGGCCAGCGCGGCATCGCCCTCGTAGTCGATCAGGTCGTCGGCGATCTGGAAGGCCAGGCCGATGGCGCTGGCATAGTCGCGCAGGTATTCGCGGTCATCGGGGGCAACGCCGCCCAGAATCGCGCCCATTTCGACCGAGCCTGCCAGCAGGGCGCCGGTCTTGAGCTGTTGCAGGCGGGTGATCGTGGGCAGGTCGAACGTGCTGGTTTCCGCCGCGATGTCCATCATCTGGCCGCCCGCCATGCCCTGCGCGCCGCTGGCCTGGCCGAGCGTGCGCAGCAGTTCGACGCGCACGGCAGCGTCCGGGCTGGTGGCCGGATCGGCGAGGACTTCGAACGCAAACGACTGGAGCGCGTCACCGGCAAGAACGGCGGTGGCTTCGTCATAGGCCAGATGGGTGGTCGGCTTGCCGTGGCGCAGGGCGTCGTTGTCCATGCAGGGCAGGTCGTCGTGGATCAGCGAATAGACGTGGATCGATTCGATGGCGATCCCGGCGCGAATGGCAATCGCGCGGTCCACCCCGAACATTTCGGCGACCGCCGCCAGCAGCAGCGGGCGCAGCCGCTTGCCGCCACCCATCGCGGCATAGCGCATGGCCTCGAACAGACGCGCGCGGGCGTCGTCGGGCACCGGCAGCATCGCGTCGAACGCGGCGGTGATGTCGGTCGCGATGGCCTTGAGCCCTTGGGCAAGGATTGCTTCGGGCGCGCCGGACGGGGCGGCGGAAGCGGCGGCGGCGGGGAGGGGGGAGTGATCGGAAGCCATGGGCGCTGCCATGGCGGGGAGGATGGGGCCGGTCAAGGTGCGATGGCATCGACAGGCGCCATCGTTTCAGCGCGGCGCCAGCGTGACGGTGGTGGTCGCTGACGGGGCAAGGGGGATGGCATAGCCCCCGCGTTCAGCGGTTATGGCCAGAGAGCTGGCTGGCGAGCTGGCCAGGGCGGGGGGCACGATCGCGTAAGGGCGCCCGGTGCTGGTCGTGGTCTCGAACAGCAGGCGTGCGGCCGGCGCGGTGGGGCTGGCCGGATCGAGCGTGAGGTCCACCTTGCCCGACTTCGTATCGTAGCGGGCGCTCTGGATACGGCCTTCCTCCAGCGTGATCCACAAGCCTGCCGGGGCCACGAACAGGCGGCGGCGGGCGCCGTCGCGCGGGACGAGGCTGATTTGCGAGCCCTTCGTCGCAAGGTCGCCGCCAAAGCCGAGCCAGCCCAGTTGCGGGTCATTGACGATGTAGCTGGCCGCGGTGATCGCATGGCCATAGAAGCCCATGCCATAGTCGCCGGTGATGGCGTCCCACTTCATCATGTCGGGCCACGAGTGGAACGCGGCCGAGCCGAAGCCCTGCTGGTCGATATTGGTGATGCCCCCCATCATGCCGCCATAGGCCACGCGCAGCAGGTGCAGGTCGGCCGGGTTCTGGCGGAAAGCATCGAACAGCGGCACGGCGTTGAGCGTCGAGCCATAGTGGTGGATCTGGCGCTCGATGCGCGAGACCTTGCCGCCATAGAGGAAGTCCCAGTAGCGGCGCGCATTGCCGTTGTAGCCCCAGCTCGGGATCGTCGGGTCATAGCCCAGGATCACCTCGCGGGTGGCGTCGGCCTGCGGCTGGTAGCCGAAATGGCGCATCCACGCGTAGACTTCGCTCTGGCCGGTCGAATCCCAGGCCATCTCGCTGCCGAACGGATACTTGAGCGTGCGCCAGTGATCGGCGCGGCCCTTCATGAGGCCTTCGAGTTCGCTGGCCTGCGCGGTCATCCCCTCGCGCTTGAGATCCTTGAGGATGTCGATGAAGACATCGCCTTCCATCTGCCCGAACTGGGCATAGTAGGGCGCGTCGCGCATCATCGCCACGCTCGTCCTGAAGGCCCAGTCGAGGTAGAACTTCCAGTCGTGCTGTTTGACCAGCCCCCGGTTGTCGCGCGCAAGGCGGTAGAGCACCCAGTGGCCGATGGCGACATGGGGATAGTTGTAGGACCGGCCCAGATCATCGGCGTCCTTCTTCGACCACGAGGTCCACGTCTTCCAGTCGATCGACGGGTCGTAGTAGTTCGGGAATTCCTTGGGATCGTAGTAGAAGATGCTCTTCTTGACGGCCCCGGCCTGCGGCCCCTTGTCGACCTGAAGCGTGCCCAGCACGGTTTCGTTGACGAGGCGTTCGAGCTTGGCCACTTCGACCGGATCGGGATTGTCGAGCTGCTTGATCGCGGCAGCCACCCACGATCCGGCGCCGCCCTCGTCGCTCATGCCCGAAACCCAGACGCGCGCGTCCTGGGTGAGGATGCGGTTTTCCTCGCGGTCGTAGGAGAGGATCGCGGGCGAACGGTGGAACGGATCGCCCTTGCCCTCGAACCATTGCCGGGTCGTGGTGAAGTGGCCGATGTCGGCCATGACCGTTTCGAGCGGCTTGGTGATGTAATAGCTGATGGTCTGCTTCTGGCCGTCGGCATAGGTCACCGTCAGGCGCGCTTCGCCCCAGCCGTTGGCTTTTACCTGATAGCGCGCCCAGCCATTTCCGGCCTTTTCGGGCGTGGCGGACAGGGCGCCTGCGGGCCACGAGGCGATGCTGGCGACCTTGGCGGGGGATTTGAGGAACAGGCTGGCGGTCTGGTCGGTCGGCACGACATAGCCGGGGATGCCCACGGCCACCGGGCGCTTGTTGGCGACCAGGGTGTCCTCGATGGCGCGGATGGACGGCGCGGTCACGAAGCGCAGGCCCAGCGTGCGGCTTTCCCCCGGCGCGAGGGTGAAGCTGGTCGGCTCGTTCCATTGCGGCCCGGCCTTGGCCCATTCCTTTTCGGCAAACGCCTTGCTGGCCACGGTCCAGTCGTAGAACCCTTCGGAGACCTGGCTGCGTTCGGAACGGTCGGTGAAAATGTCGCCCCGGGGCGCGCTGCGCGCTTCGAGCACCGGGCGATAGGCTTCGAGCGGGGTGTTCTTTTCGGGCAGGACCAGCAGGGCCGGGCCTGAACCGTTGAGCCGGGTAACCTGAAGATAGCCCGCGTCGCGCCCGATATAGGGATCGACGAAGCTGGCTTGGGCATGGGCCTGGTCGAGATCGCGATCACGGATGATGTTGTCGAAGACCATCGGCATGCCCAGCGCGCCGATTTCGACCGGGGTGGGGCTGGTGTTGACCAGCGTGAAGCGCATGGCCAGCACGCCGCCCTCGTTAACCCAGCGGCGCTCGACGCGCAGCGGGATGGTGGCGCCCCCCGTGTTGCCTGCCACATTCGAGGTCATCGAGGCGGTGATGTCGGCTGCGGCGAGCACGCCTGCCCCGCCGGGCAGTGCGGCGATCTGCTGGCGCGCATGGGCCGAGGAGAAGTCCTGCCAGTCGCCCCCGGCAGTCCTGAGGCGCACGTGGATGTCGCCGATGTGGACATAGCCGTCGCCCGCCCGTTCCGCCTCGCGCGCGGCAGGCACGAAATCGAAGGCATCGTCACCGGTGGGGGACAGGTGGGCGAGGGTCTGGGTATCGGCGCGCAGGGCCAGATCGAAGGTGGGCGTGTGGAACGCCGTCTTGTGGATCGGCGGGAACACGGGGGCGGGCTTCCGGGCGCCTTCCTGTTGCTCATCTTCCTCCCGATGCTGGGCCTCCAGATGCTGGGCTTCCTGCGCCTGCGCGGCGAAACCGGGCAGCAGGCCGGGGGCCAGCACGGGGGTGGTGGCCAGCAGCAGGGCCACGCAGGAGAGGGGCTTGGGGAAAGGCTTCATGTCTGGTCCTCGCGGAGGGGGCGGGGGAGGTCTTGCCAGCGGATGGTTGAAGCCGGGCAGCGTCTGGCAAACCGGCTTGACTATCCCTGCCTGCCTTCTATCAATAATGTATACGATATTCGATAGGGATAATGAGGGCATGAAAGCCAACAGGCGCGAATGGATGGCGGGTGTGGCGGGGCTGGCGATCTGCGCGGTTCCCCTGCGCGGGCTGGCCGCGGTCGTCGCGCCGCGCGTGCCGCTGCGGGCAAAGCCGCTGCCGCTCACCGATGTGCGGCTGCGCCCTTCGGCTTTCGCCACGGCGGTCGAGGTCAACATCGAGTACCTGATGTCGCTCGAACCCGACCGTTTCCTTCACAATTTCCGCAAATATGCCGGGCTCGAACCCAAGGCGCCGATCTATGGCGGCTGGGAATCCGACACGATCGCCGGGCATTCGCTCGGCCATTACATGTCGGCGCTGGTGCTGGCCTGGCAGCAGACCGGCAACCCCGAATGCCGCCGCCGCGCCGACTATATCGTGGGCGAACTGGCGCTGTGCCAGGCGCAGCGCCACGATGGCTATATCGGCGCGCTGGGGCGCAAGACCAGGGATGGCACCATCGTCGATGGCGAGGCGATCTTCCCGGAAGTCATGCGCGGGGAAATCAAGTCGGGCGGGTTCGACCTCAACGGGTCGTGGTCGCCGCTCTATACCGTGCACAAGTACTTTGCCGGCCTGCTCGACATCCATGCCGCCTGGGGCAACCCGGAGGCGCTCAGGGTGGCGATCGGGCTGGCCGGTTACTTTGAAAAGGTCTTTGCCGCGCTCGACGACGCGCAGATGCAGGACCTGCTGGGCTGCGAATATGGCGGCCTCAACGAAAGCTATGCCGAACTCTACGCCCGGACCGGCGATGCGCGCTGGCTGGCGGTGGCCGAGCGGATCTTCGACCGCAAGGTGCTCGGCCCGCTGGTCGCGCAGGAAGACAGGCTCGCCAATTTCCACGCCAATACCCAGGTGCCCAAGCTGATCGGTCTGGCGCGCATCCACGAACTGACCGGCAAGGACGATCCGGGCAGCGCCGCGCGCTTCTTCTGGGAACGGGTGACGCAGCATCACAGCTATGTGATCGGCGGCAATGCCGACCGCGAATACTTCTTCGCGCCCGACACCATCGCGCTCCACCTGACCGAAGCGACCTGCGAGCACTGCAACACCTACAACATGCTCAAGCTGACCCGGCAGCTCTATGGCTGGCAGCCTGACGGCGCGCTGTTCGACTATTACGAGCGCGCGCATCTCAACCATGTGCTTTCGGCCCAGAACCCGGCCACCGGCGGCTTCACCTACATGACGCCGATGATGAGCGGGGCCGCGCGCGGCTATTCGCAGCCGGGCGAGGAAGTGTTCTGGTGCTGCGTGGGCTCGGGCATGGAAAGCCACGCCAAGCACGGGGATTCGATCTACTGGACCGGCCATGACGGCGCGGGTGGGGATACCCTGTTCGTCAACCTCTACATCCCCTCGACGATGGTCTGGCAGGACAAGGGGCTGAGCGCCACGCTCGACACCGAATATCCGTTCAGGCCTGACATTCGCTTCACCCTCGATGCGGTGAAGCGCGATGGCTTCCGCCTTGCGCTGCGCATTCCGGGCTGGGCGAAGGGCAAGGCCACGATCACCGTCAACGGCCAGCCCGCGATGGTCACGCAGGCCAATGGCTATGCGTTCCTCGACCGCCGCTGGAAGAAGGGCGATGTCGTCGCGCTGAACCTGCCGCTCGACTTGCGGCTCGAACCGGCGACCGGTTCGGACGACGTGGTGGCTCTCGTGCGCGGGCCGATGGTCATGGCCGCCGATCTCGGCCCGGTCGAGACCGAATGGGCGGGCGTCGAGCCCGCGATGGTCGGCGACAATCCGCTGGCGGCCTTCGCGCCGATGGTCTCGGACCGTCCGCGCTACCAGACCAGCGGGATCATGCGTCCGGGCAACCTCGTGTTCGTGCCGTTCTACAGCCAGTATGACCGCCGCAGCGCGGTCTATTTCAAGCGCTTCACGCAAAGCGGCTGGAAGAACGAGGAAGCCGCCTATCTGGCCGAACAGGCCCGGCAGAAGGACCTCGCGGCCCGTTCGATCGATGTCATGCATCTGGGCGAAATGCAGCCCGAACGCGACCACGAGCTGACCTCGGACATCTCCTATCCGGTCGCCTATCGCGGGCGCAACGGGCGCGATGCGCGCTCGGGCGGCTATTTCGAGTTCGCGATGAAGGTGAAGCCGGGGCCGCTGGTGCTTCAGGCCAGCTATTGGGGCGGCGAACGCTCGCGCGTGTTCGACATCCTCGTCGATGGCGTGAAGATCGCCACCCAGCGTCTGGACGAGGATCGTCCGGGCACGTTCTTTGATGTTGACTATCCGCTGCCCGAGGCGCTGACCAAGGGCAAGAGCAAGGTGAAGGTGCGCTTCGTGCCGGCTGATCGCAGTTCGGCCGGGCCGGTGTTCGGCGTGCGCCTGTTCGCCGCCAGGGCCGGAGCCGGACAATGAGTGCAACCGATATGATTACCCTTTCGCCAGAGCAGGCCGACGAACTGGCGCGCACGGTGCTTCAGGCCTGGGGGCTGGCGCCCGATCATGCCGCCGCCGTTGCCCATACGATGGTTTCGGGCGAGCGCGACGGGTGTACCTCGCACGGGCTCTACCGCCTGCTGGTGGCGGCCAATTCGGTCGAGCGGGGGGTGGTCGTGCCCGATGCCGTGCCCGAAGTGAGCGAACCGGCCTCCGCGCTGGTGCGGGTGGATGGCAAGGGCGGCTTTGCCCAGCTTCCGTTTGCGCAAGGGCTGCCACTGCTGGTCGCCAAGGCAAAGGCCCATGGCATCGCGGCCATGGCGCTCAACAACGTGGTCCACTTTGCCGCGCTCTGGCCCGAGGTCGAGGCGCTGGCCGAACAGGGGCTGGTGGGCCTTGCGTTCACCCCCAGTCATGCCTGGGTCGCGCCCGAGGGCGGCACGAAGCCGGTCTTTGGCACCAACCCCCTCGCGTTTGGCTGGCCGCGCCCGGACGGACAGGCGCCCTTCGTGTTCGATTTCGCGACCAGCGCGGTCGCGCGCGGCGAGATCGAACTGCACCGCCGGGCCGGAAAGGCCATTCCCGACACCTGGGGCTATGACGCGCAGGGCAACCCCTCGACCGATGCCGAGGCGGTGCTCGACGGGGCCATGCGCACGTTTGGCGCGCACAAGGGTTCGGCGCTGGCAGCCCTGGTCGAACTGATCGCCGGGCCGCTGATCGGCGACATGACCAGCGCGGAATCGCTGGCTGCCGACGAAGGGCGCGGCGGCGCGCCGCTGGGCGGCGAACTGGTCATCGCAATCGATCCGGCAGGCTTTCTGGGCAGCGGCGTTGCCGATCACCTGCGCCGGGCCGAGGCGATGTTCGCCGCGATCGAGGGGCAGGGCGCGCGCCTGCCCGGTTCACGGCGGCTGGCCGCGCGGGCGGTTTCGGATGTGCAGGGCTTGCGCATCCCGGCCAAGCTTTATCAGGATATCATGGACGTTCTCGAAAGGGGTAAGCAGCGTGGGTAAAGTCGCCAAGGGGAACCGCATGATGCGCATGGCGGGGCTTGTGACCGGCGCGGCGCTGGCCATGATGCCCGTGGCGCTCTGGACGGGGCCCGCCATGGCGCGGGCCGGGGCTGCAACGGGTTCGGCAGCCGGTTCTGCGGGCCGGAGCGAAGCCGACAAGGCGTTCGAGGCGCTGTCCACCGATGAATATACGTGGCGCCAGCAACAGGCCGGGCCGAGCGAGGACGGGCCGCGCGACCGCAAGGTCATGCTGCCCGATCTGGGGCCGCAGGCACAGGCTGCCCGGCTGGCCCGGTGGGAAAAGGTCGAGCAGCAACTGGCCGCGATCCGGCAGGACCGGCTTTCGCCTGCCAATCGCATCAACTTTGCCGTCTACAAGGGCCAGATCGACGCGCTTCTCGCCGCGCAGCGCTATCGCGACTATGAAAAGCCCTTCAACGCCGACACCAGCTTCTGGGGCGAACTGGCCGACTGGGCGCGCACGCCGTTCAAGGACCGGGACGCGGCCGATGCCTATCTGGAAATGCTGCGCGAGATTCCGCGCTACTATGACCAGCAGATCGTCAACATGCGCGCGGGACTCGCGCGCGGGTTCTCGGCGCCCCACGTCACCCTGACCGGGCGCGACAAGGGCATCGAAATGGTCGTTCAGGCGGCCAGCCCCGAAGCCTCGCCGTTCTACGAACCCTTTAAAAACCTGCCCGCCACGATCCCGGCTGCCGATCAGGAAGCCCTGCGCGCGCAGGCCCGCGAGGCGATCACCAAAGATGTCGTCCCGGCCCATGCGCGGCTGCTGGCCTTCATGCGCGGCGAATACGAGAAGGGCGCCCGCCAGACGCTGGCCGCTTATGCCCTGCCCGATGGGCAGGCCTATTACCGCTCGAAGATCAACGAGTTCGTCACCCTCGACAAGAGCCCTGAGGAAATCCACCAGATCGGCCTTTCCGAAATGGCGCGTATTCGCGGGCAGATGGACGCGGTGATGAAGCAGGTCGGCTTTAAGGGCGATCTCAAGGCCTTCCTGCACTTCCTGCGCACCGATCCGCAGTTCTATCCCAAGACGCCCAACGAACTGCTCTATCGCGCGGCGTGGATCGCCAAGACCTTCGATGGCAAGGCCTCGCAGTTCTTCGGGCGCATGCCGCGCAGCCGCTTCGCGATCAAGCCGGTGCCCGACGATGTCGCCCCGTTCTACACCGGCGGGCGCGGCGGGCCGGGCATCTATCTGGTCAATACCTACAACCTGCCCTCGCGCCCGTTCTATTCGCAGATCGCGCTGACCCTGCACGAGAGCGCGCCCGGCCATGCCATGCAGATGCCGCTGGCTGCCGAAAACACCGGCCTTCCGGCCTTCCGCCGCGACAGCTACCTCTCGGCCTATGGCGAGGGCTGGGCGCTCTATTGCGAGGCGCTGGGCGAGGACATGGGCATGTACGAGACGCCCTACGACCGCTTCGGCATGCTCAGCTATCAGGCCTGGCGCGCCTCGCGGCTGGTGGTCGATACCGGCATCCATGCCATGGGCTGGACGCGCGAACAGGCGCAGCAATACTTGCGCGACAACACCGCGCTGTCCGATCACGAGATCGAGACCGAGGTCGACCGCTATATTTCCTGGCCCGGCCAGGCACTGGCCTATTACATGGGGGAACTGACCTTCCTCGACGCGCGCCACAAGGCGGAAAAGGCGCTGGGGCCAAAGTTCAACATTCGCGCGTTCCACGATGCCGTGCTCGAAATGGGGGCAGTGCCGCTGCCGTTGATCGACCAGCGGGTCGACCAGTTGATCAGGGATGGCGGCAAGGGGCCCTATCCCGATGAGGAGTGAGGTGTAGCGAACTGGCGCGGGGGCGCTTTTTGTGCGCCTGCGAAAAGGGCATTGCGCTGTCGGGGATAATATAGTATACGATATTTCAAGTTAACGCACAGCAGGACGAATAGACATGGCAATCGGTTGGAAGGGTGTATTCCCGGCAGTCACCACGCAGCTTCGCGCGGACCTGTCGATCGACCTCGCGGACACCCAGCGCGTGGTCGACGATCTCATCCGTGACGGCGTCACGGGGGTGATCGCCCTTGGCACGGTTGGCGAAAACAACTCGCTGGAATACGAGGAAAAGGTCCAGGTTCTCTCGGCCATCGTCGAAGTGGTCGACGGGCGCGTGCCGGTCATCACCGGGGTTTCGGAATACGACACCCGCCGCGCGGTGCGCTATGCCCAGGCCGCCGAAAAGGCCGGGGCCGATGGCCTGATGCTGCTGCCCCCGATGGTCTACGTGCCCAAGGCGCACGAACTGGTGAACCACTTCAAGGGCGTGGCTGAAAACACCGGCCTGCCGATCATGCTCTACAACAACCCGCCCGCCTATCGCACGGTGATCGACAAGGACGTGCTGGCCGCGCTGGTCGATGTGAAGAACATCGTGGCGGTCAAGGAATCCGCGCCCGACACGCGCCGGTTCACCGATTTCCGCAATGCCTTCGGGGATCGCTACGTGCTGTTTGCCGGTCTTGACGACGTGGCGCTCGAAGGGCTCTACCTCGGGGCGCAGGGCTGGGTTTCGGGCCTGACCAACGCGTTCCCCAAGGAATCGGTCGAACTGGTCAATGCCTTTGCGCGCGGCGACCATGCCAAGGCGATGGAAATCTATCGCTGGTTCATGCCGCTGCTCCACCTCGATGCCGAGCACGATCTCGTCCAGTCGATCAAGCTGGCCGAGCAGGTCATGGGTCGCGGGTCGGAGCGCGTGCTGCCCCCGCGCTATGTGCTCGAAGGCGCGCGCCGCGCCGAAGTGATCGCGATGGTCGAGAAGGCCGCCGCCACCCGTCCCGACCTTACCCCCACGGCTCCCGCAGCCCTGACGGAAGCCTGAAGGAGCCTCGATGCGGCACACGTTCTTCTGCATCGACGGTCATACGGCAGGTAACCCCGTCCGCCTCGTGGCGGGCGGGGCGCCGCTGCTCAAGGGCGCCTCGATGTCCGAGCGGCGGCAGGATTTCCTGTCGCGTTTCGACTGGATCCGCACCGGGCTGTGCTTTGAACCGCGCGGGCACGACATGATGTCGGGCGGGTTCCTCTATCCCCCCGTCGATCCGGCGAACGATATCGGCATCCTGTTCATCGAGACCAGCGGCTGCCTGCCGATGTGTGGCCATGGCACCATCGGGATGATCACCTTCGGGCTCGAACACGGGCTGATCCAGCCTGCCGTGCCCGGCCGCCTCAAGGTCGAGGTGCCCGCCGGGACCATCGAGATCGCCTACGAGACCGATGGCCCCAAGGTGACCGCGGTGCGCATCACCAACGTGGCGTCCTATGTTGCCGCGCGCGGGATCGAAGTGGATGTCGAGGGCATCGGTCCGCTGTCCATCGATGTGTCCTATGGCGGCAACTATTACGCCATCGTCGAACCACAGGGCGCCTATACCGGCCTCGACGATCTGGGCGCAGCCCGCATTATCGACCTGAGTGGCCGCGTGCGCGAAGCCGTGCGTGCCAAGTTCGAGCCGGTCCATCCGCTCGATCCGACCATTCGCGGGGTCAGCCACGTGCTCTGGGCCGACAAGCCCAAGCACGATGGCGCCGACGGGCGCAATGCGGTGTTCTATGGCGACAAGGCCATCGACCGCAGCCCTTGCGGCACCGGCACGTCGGCGCGGCTGGCGCATCTGGTGGCCAAGGGCAAGCTGGGCGTGGGCGACCGTTTCGTCCACGAAAGCTACATTTGCAGCCGCTTCATCGGGCGCGTGGAAAAGAGCGTAATGCTGGGCGACCAGCCCGCGATCATCCCCTCGATCGAGGGTTCGGCCACGGCGACCGGGTTCAACACCATCTGGATCGACCGGGAAGACCCGTTCTGGGCGGGCTTCCAGGTCAAGTAAGCGGTCCTCCTATTCCGTTCGGCAACCCTGCCTGCCGGACGGTCCTATCCGCCGGGTCACGCATTGGGCGCGGCCCGGCGGCCTTGTTTCCGGTTCAGGAGATCTGTCATGTCCCGTGCCCTTATGCCCCATGGCTTGCGCCGTGCGTCCCTTTCCGGTGTCATGGCGGGGCTGATGGCCTGCACGGCGGCTTTCCCCGCGCTCGCCGCGCCGGGCGGGGCGAACGCGGCGCAAAAGGCGCAGATCGACCGTTCGGTGGGCCTGCGCGAGAGCTGGGAATATTTGACGCGCGACATTGCCTGGCCCGCGCACTGGGCGCCCGATTCCAGCGCCTTTACCTATCGCAAGACGGTCGAGGGCGGCTTTGCCTTCGAGACGGTCGATGCCGCGACGCTGGCCCGCTCGCCCGCGTTCGACCATGTGCGCCTTGCCGGCGAACTGACCCGCGCGCTCGGCCACCTTGTACAGCCGCTGCGCCTGCCGTTCGCCGAGGTGGATATCGAGGGCGCAGGAGACGGGCGGGCCATCGCCTTTGCGATCGACGAGCAGGGCTGGCGCTGCACGCTGGCCGACTATCACTGCGCGCCGCAGGTCGAGCCGTTGCGGCCACGCGGGTTCGGGGTCGTGCGCGACCTGTCGGTGTCCGCCGACAACCATCCCCGCCTTTCGCCCGACGGGCAGCACGAGGCGCTGGTCGCCCGACAGCCGCCACCTGATGATCTATCGCGTGCGCCCCGGATATGCCCGCCATGTCCTGCGGGTAGAGGCCGCGCCTGCGGGGCAGGGGCAGCCCGCGTTGCGCAGCCAGCTCTACCCCAAGCCCGGCGATGTGGTCGACAGCGAGCAGCCGGTGCTCTTCGACGTGGTGACCGGGCGCCAGACGGTGATCGATCCCTCGCTGTTCCCCAATGCCTATCAGCTGTCCGATCCGCGCTGGCGGCCCGACGGGCGCAGCGTCGCCTTCGACTATGTGCGGCGCGGCTTCGGGCAGGCGCGGATCATCGCCGTCGATGCGGCCAGCGGCAAGGCCCATGTCGCGGTGAACGAGGAGGCGCGCACGTTCGTCTATGCCGACCGGCGCTATGCCCACGAACTGGGTGCCTCGGGCGATGACATCATCTGGGCTTCCGAGCGCGACGGCTGGAACCATCTCTACCTGATCGACGGGCGCACCGGAAAGGTGCGCAACCGCATTACCAGCGGCGCCTGGGTGGTCCGCGATGTCCTGCGGGTCGACGAGGCCAGGCGCCAGATCTGGTTTTCGGCCAGCGGCATGAATGCGGGCGAAGATCCCTATTTCCACCACATCTACCGCATCGATTTCGATGGCCGCCATCTCGTCGCGCTGACCCCGGAACAGGCCGACCACACCGCCAGCCTTGCCCCCGACGGGCGCACGCTGGTCGATACCTATTCGCGGGTCGACCTGCCCACGGTCAGCGTGCTGCGGGCGGGCACGGACGGGCGCGTGCTCGCCACGGTGAGCAAGGGCGACATTTCCCGCCTGACCGCCGCCGGGTTCCGCCCGCCCGAAGTGTTCACCGCCAAGGGGCGCGACGGCAAGACCGATATCTGGGGCCTCGTCGTGCGCCCGCGCGACTATGACCCGGCGCGCAAGTATCCGGTGATCGAAAACATCTATGCCGGGCCGCACGACAGCTTCGTGCCCAAGCAGTTCTGGCCGTTCGGCTATCACTCCGGGGGCGACAAGGTGATCGGGATGCAGGCGCTGGCCGATCTGGGCTTCATCGTCGTGCAGATCGACGGCATGGGCACGGCCAACCGCTCCAAGGCGTTTCAGGACGTGGCGTGGAAGAACCTTGCGGATTCGGGTTTTCCAGACCGCATCGCCTGGCACAAGGCCATGGCCGCGCGCGATCCGTCCTATGATATCAGCCGCGTGGGCATCTATGGCGCCTCGGCAGGCGGGCAGAGCACGCTCAACGCGCTGTTGTTCCATGGCGATTTCTACAAGGCCGGGGTGGCCATGGCGGGGTGTTATGACAACCGCATGGACAAGATCAGCTGGAACGAACAGTGGCTCGGCTGGCCGGTCGATGCCAGCTATGCGGCGGCCTCGGGCGTGGACCATGCCGCCAACCTGCATGGCAAGCTGTTCCTGATCGTGGGCGAGCAGGACAGCAATGTCGATCCGGCCTCCACGATGCAGGTCGTCGATGCGCTGGTCAGGGCCGACAAGGATTTCGACTTGCTGGTCGTTCCGGGCGGCGAGCACAGCGTGGGCCGCTCGACCGGGCCGATCGACTATGTGACGCGCCGCCAGTTCGATTTCTTCGTGCGCGCGCTGCAATAAGCGTCCTTCTGGGGCGGCGTGGACACATTCGACGCGCACCAGCCTGGCAAATGAAAGCGCTGGGCGCTGTTGGCCCATGTCTCGTCATTCTCGCGCAGGCGGGAATCCAGCTTGCACGCGCTGTTCACGGGCGCAACCATCGGACCTGGATCCCCGCCTGCGCGGGGATGACGAATGGAATGACAGAAAATCAGATTCTTATTTAAAGTATTGGGATGCATCACAAAAAACCGCCCGGTTCCCTTGGGGGAGCCGGGCGGGTCAGTGTTCAGGCGGCGCGCCTGGAGGGGCCAGAGAGGTGCCGCCTGAGAAGGGACAGGACGATCAGAAGTTGACGGTGGCCCCCACGAAGATCGTGCGGCCCAGCGCATCGTAGACGCCCGGATAGGTGTTGCCGTTGCCGAAGAGCTGGAGCAGCCCGGCTGCGAGCAGCGGCGGATCCTTGTCGAACAGGTTGTTTACGCCCGCGCGCAGGGTGAGCTTCTTGTTGATGGTCTGCGTCAGCGACAGATCGAAGTAGTTGTAGGCGTTGATCTTGCTGTTCACGAAAGTCTGCGGCGCGCTGAGCAGGGGGTTGTCGGTCAGGCTCGACAGGCGGGTGCCGCCGATGTGTCGCCACGACAGCGAAAGCACGGTGTCGGTCGGCGTCATCCAGGTGAACCGCGCGACATGGCGCCAGGTCGGCGAGGGCTGGCCGCAGGTATAGCCGAACAGACCGTTGCAGTCGTAGGAGCCAAGGCCCGGCACCGGCTGCGCGATCTGGTTGAGCAGGTAGGTGCCCACCAGGTTCATGTTGAGGCTGCCCGCCTTGCCCAGGCCGACGGTATAGTCGGCGTTGAAGTCGAGGCCCGAGGTCTTGAGGTAGCCGGTGTTCATCGTGGTCGAGATGACATAGCCCGCATTCTGGCCGAACAGCGCGCCCGAACGGGCATCACGCTTGAACAGGCCGCAGAAGTAGGGATCGCCGGTCTGCGCGCACTGGCCCATGATCAGCGAGGGCGCCATCGAGCTGATGTAGTCCTTCACCTTGATGTTGTAGTAATCGACCGAAAGCGAGAACCGGCGCAGGAACTTGGGCGTGAAGACGATGCCTGCGGTATAGGTATTGGCGGTTTCGGGCTTGAGCGCGCGGTTGCCCCCGCTCAGGGCCGAGCAGGTATCCGACGGGCACTCGACGATGTGGCCATATTGCGCGGCGGTTACCCCGGTGACCGCGCAGGTCGCCAGCGAGGCGCTCGGGGTGGGGCCCGCGCACGGGTCTATGCCGTTGACGTTGCCCACCGATTGCGAGGCGAACAGTTCGGCCACGTTGGGCGCGCGGATGGCGTGGTTGTAGCTGGCGCGCACGCGCAGGTCGTTGACCGGCTGCCAGCTCAGTTCAGCCTTGTAGGTCCACACGTTGAAGCCCGACCCATAGCCGGTCGACTGCTGCTTGTTGTCGTAGGACGAATAGCGGAAGCCGCCGTTGACCGAGAGCGAGCGGAGCAGCGGCATGTCCTCGACCAGCGGCACTTCGAGTTCGCCGAAGACTTCGGTCACGCTGATCACGCCGTCCGAATTCGTCGTCCCGTTCTGCTGGGCCACGGCGTCGGCGGTGAAGGCCAGCGTTTCGCGGCGGTGGTCGACGCCCAGCGCCATGCCCAGACCCTTGCTGGTCCAGGGCATGATGATGCCCAGTTTGCCCAGATCGCCGCTCAGCGTGCCCTGGATCACGCTGAGGGAATTGCGCGAGGCGGTGTTGCTCTGGCCGAACAGATAGGCGCCCTGTGCGGCGGTGAGCCCGTGCGGCTGGAAGATGTTGGCCGGAACGCAGCTCGGGTCGGTGCCGTCGAGTACCGAGCGGCAGGTGGGCACGCCATTGACGCTGATCGCGTTGAGCGCGCGGCCTGCCTTCACCTGGTCCACGTCGTTGAGGTAGGTCTCGTCATAGCGGACCAGCGAGTACATGTAGTTGACATCGTAGCTGAACCCGCTGCCGATATCGCCGCGCACGCCTGCCGAGTAGCGGAAGTCGTTGTGGCGCAAGTCGTCGCGACGCGGGGCAATGTCGGTGCGATAGGCCGCCAGCGCATCTTGCGTGGTGTTGGTGCCCGCCGCGCTGCCGCAGATCGCCTGAAGCTGGTTGGTGCTGGCATAGGGGTTGTTGCACGAGATCGCGAAAGCCGTGCCCAGCCAGATCGCCGAAGGGGCGACCTGCGAGAACGTGCGGTCATGCATGTACATGAAGCTGCCATAGATTTCGGCGGCCCGGCTGATCTCGAAGTGGCCAAAGGCGCCCGCCGTGATGCGCTCGTCGGAGCGCTGGAAGTAGTTGTTGGGCGCGTAGTTGTAGGCATAGGAGCTGTTGTAGGGAACCAGCGTGCCGTCGTTGGCGCGGCTGTTGACCAGCGTCTGGCCCTTGTAGGCGCTCAGGTCCGAGAGCGGCACGAACGAGCCATAGGGCGAGTTGCTCGAACCGCCGCAATAGAGCTGCGAGCCGTTGTTGCGGTCCTGGATCGCGCAGGACGACACGTCGCGGGTCGACTGGCGCACCGGGCTGAAGCTGCGATAGCCGCCATAGACGGTGATATTGCCGCGACCGCTGGCAAAGTTCTTGCCCGCCGAAACGGTGATGTCCTGCTTGCCGCCGTCGAGCACCGAGCCGGGGGCCGTGTTGTACCCGGACGAGGAAACCAGATTGCGCATGGCGGTGTTGCCGTTGTCATGCTGGGCAAAGCCGGTCTGCATGTCGACCCGCACGCCATCGAGGTTCTTCTTGAGCACGAAGTTGACGACGCCCGAGATCGCATCCGAGCCATAGACCGCCGAGGCGCCGCCGGTCATCACGTCGACGCGCTCGATCAGGCTGCCGGGCACGAAGTTGAGGTCCATGGCCTGCGAGGGCATCATGCGCTCCCCGTCGAGCAGCACCAGCACGCGGTTCGAGCCCAGGTTGCGCAAGTTGATGTTGGAGGTGCCGTCCGAACCGTTCGAGACGTTCTCGTTGGCGTCGGCGGTGAACTGGGGCAGGCGGTTGAGCACCTGCTCGACCGTCGTGGCCCCCTGATAGCGGAACTCGTCCGAGCCGACGACCGTCTGGGGGCTGTTGCTCTTGAGGTCGGGGCGCTTGATGAGCGTGCCGGTGACGACGATGGCGTCGCCCGGTGCCCCGGCACCATCGCTGGCACCCTGTTCGGGCAGGCTTTGGGGCGCACTCTGGGGCGTGCTCTGGGCCTGGGCCGTTCCCGCGAAGAATGTGGCCCCGGTTATCAGCGCAGTGTGGGCGACTGCGCAAAACAGCTTGCTGTGACGAACCCTCATGATCGGCATTCCCTTGTTGTTTGCCGAGAGGATGCGTCATCTATTTGTAGGAGTCAAATATAGTATACGAAATATCGTAGATTCATGACGCCCCGCGCGCAGTGACCGGCTTTGCCCGGTATGGGGCGACCGGAAACAGCGAGCAGGGCGCGCGATATCCCGCGCCTCCCCAAGGGGGGAGGGCGGGACAGCGGGAAAAAAGACGGTGGCGGGGCGGGGCTGTCGGGCG
>DQVI01000235.1 GCA_015661825.1 Novosphingobium capsulatum | reverse complement strand
CCCGGCCCCAGCCGCCTTCGGCGCTGGCCGCCCGCCTCGCGGCAGGCCTTGCCGCCTTCGAGGCGACTTGCGGGGGTGATGCGCTGGTCGTGCTGGCCGAGGGAGACCGCACGGCCCAGCTTTTCCGCGCGCATTGGCCCAAGGGCGACACGCGCATTCTCGGCCACGCCAGCGCCAGCCACAGCTTTGCCGACGAAGCCGCACGCGAATGGCTGTTCGCGCGGCTGCTGCTGGCCTGCGCCTGAAAACTTGCAGGAAGGTCTCTGTGTCTGATCCGAAACTGTTGTTTCGGATCGTTCGGCACCAGCCCGCTCCCCCACCCGACCTCCCATAGGGTACTATCGTTGGGAGGTCGGGTGGGGGAGCGGGCTGGTGCCGAACCGAAATTCGCCTTTTCGGCGAATTTCGAATCAGACCCTCAGGCGTCCGCCAGTTGCTGCGCGGCAAAGTCCAGTTCGGCCAGGAACCGCTCGGCGTCGAGCGCCGCCATGCAGCCGGTGCCCGCTGCCGTCACGGCCTGACGGTAGGTGTGATCCATCACGTCGCCACAGGCGAACACGCCGGGGATCGCCGTCTTGGGCGTGCCGGGCTGGACCACGAGATAGCCGCTCTCGTCGAGGTCGAGCTTGCCCGCAAACAGGCTGGTGGCCGGGGCATGGCCGATCGCCACGAAAGCGCCGTCGGTTTCGATATGGCTGCCCTCGCCGGTCACCGTGTCGACCAGTTCGACCGCCTTGAGGCCACCGGCCATCGGATCACCGACGAAGCTGGCGACGGCCTTGTTCCACAGCACGCTGACCTTGGGATGGGCCTTGAGGCGCTCCTGAAGGATGCGTTCGGCGCGCAAGCTGTCGCGGCGGTGGATCAGGGTGACGTGTTCGGCATGGTTGGTGAGGTAGAGCGCCTCTTCGACGGCGGTGTTGCCCCCGCCGATCACCACGACCTTCTTGCCGCGATAGAAGAACCCGTCGCAGGTCGCGCAGGCCGAAACGCCCTTGCCCGAAAGCAGCTGCTCGCCCGGAACGCCCAGCCACTTGGCCTGCGCGCCGGTCGCGATCACGAGGGTATCGGCTTCGTAGATGTCGCCGCTGTCACCCGTGGCGCGGAACGGCGGGCCATCGAGGGTGATGTCGGTGATCGTGTCCCAGATCATGCGCGTGCCGACATGTTCGGCCTGGGCCTGCATTTCCTGCATCAGCCACGGGCCCTGGATCACGTCGCGGAAACCGGGATAGTTTTCAACGTCGGTGGTGATCGTCAGCTGCCCGCCGGGCTGGAGGCCCTGGACCACGATCGGCTCCATACCGGCGCGCGCGCCATAGATCGCGGCGGTCAGGCCAGCCGGGCCGGAACCGATAATGAGCATGCGGGTCTTGTGCGTCGTCGCCATAGGGGGTCTCCTCCAGTGGCGGGCGAGATAGGGGCTGAACGGCCAAATTGCCAGCCCCAGCCCTCCAGAATCAGCCTGCCAGAACCAGTCCGAAGGCAAACGATTGCCGCAGCCTAGCGCCCCGGAATGGCCGCCAGAGCGCGACTGACGACGGTTGCCGCCGGGGTCGGCTTGGAAACCAGCACCCCGCCCAGCTTGCGCACCGATTCCTCCATGCGGTCCGGGTCGCCGGTGTGGAGCACATAGGGCACCCCGCGCGCCGCCAGCGCCCGCGCCACCGGTGCGCAGGTTTCGCCATGGGACAGGGACACATCGAGGATCGCCGCGACGATCTCCCCGCTTTCGGCAATGGCCAGCGCCTCGGCCAGTTCGAGCGCAGTGACCGGGACACAGCCCGCATCCTCGACCGCGAATTCCAGATCGAGCAGGATCAGCGGTTCGTCATCGAGGACCAGAATACGGCAGCCGGAATGGGAACAACATGAAACCTGATTGGATACGGCTTGCCCCATTTGCGACCCCTTGTCTGGTTCATGTCCCGTGCATTTCTCTACAAACGATTGAACCGGCCATCCTGACGGCAGCATGACGGGCCCACGAACTCTCAGGTCCGTTTGGCAGGAAAATGCACAGGGCTTTCGTCCGGTTCCCGTCAAAGCGGGAATATTTTCGCTCCGGGTCAGCCCTTATCAGGAAAAACCACGCGCAAGGAAGCGCAAGGCACAGCCCGCCAGCAGGGCGCTGCCCATCGGCAGGGCCGTCTCGTCGACGACCATGCGCGGGGAATGGATGCCGCAGGCCTCGCGCCAGTTGGCCTCGCGATGGGCCACGCCCAGAAAGAACATCGCGCCGGGCACCTTTTCGAGGACATAGGCAAAATCCTCGGCCCCCATGATCGGGTGGTCGAGGCGCAGGAAGGCATCGGGCCCGGCCAGATCGCGGGCCACCGCCTCGCCCAGCGCCACCGCGCGCGCGTCGCACAGGGTGACCGGAAAGCCGGGGTTGATGGTGACCGTCGCGGTCATCCCGTGGGCGGCGGCGACATGGGTGGCGCAAGTTTCGAGGCACGCGCGCAGGCGCATCCGGTTTTCGCCCGAAAGCGTGCGCAAGGTGCCCACCAGCCGCGCGCGGTCGGCGATCACGTTGTGCGCGGTGCCCGCCTCGATCCGGGCGACCGTTGCCACCACCGGATCGGCCACGGAAAAGCGGCGCGTGACCATGGTCTGGATCGCGCCCACGATCTCGCAGGCCACCGGCACCGGATCGAGCGCGAAATGGGGCATCGAGGCATGGCCCCCGCGCCCTTCGACGACGATCTCGAACTGGTCGGCCGAGGCCATCAGCGCCCCGGTGCGCCCCTGCACCTGCCCGTGCGGGCTGTTGGGCATGACATGGAGCGCGAAGGCGGCCTGCGGCAGCGGATCGAGCAAGCCGTCCTCGATCATGAAGCGCGCGCCATGGTGCCCTTCCTCGCCCGGCTGGAACATGAAGCGCACCTCGCCCGCCCATTCCCCGGCGCGCGCGGCCAGAAGCCGCGCGGCCCCGGCCAGCATCGCCACATGGGTATCGTGGCCACAGGCATGCATCGTGCCCGCCTTGGCCGAGGCAAACGGCAGCCCGGTCTCCTCGCTCATCGGCAGGGCATCGGTATCGCCGCGCAAGAGAACAGCGGGGCCATCTCCCCTTGCGCCCTTCAGAACGGCGACCAGACCGGTCGTCGAAGGCCCCTCGCGCCATTCGAGCGGCAGGCCCGCCAGATCGGCCCGGATCTTGTCGCGCGTGGCCGGGTTGTGGAGGCCCAGTTCAGGTTCGGCATGGATGGCCCGGCGCAAGGCCACGATCTGTGGCGCCAGCGCATGGGCGGCATCGTAAAGCCACGCCAGTGCCGCGTCCTTCCCGTGTCCTGCCTTCACGCCAGCCTCGCCCATGCCCCGATTTCCCTGTCTTCCAGATGATGTACGACGATACGCCGCCCCGCGCCCGCCTGTCGAGCCGTGCCCTGGTTGTCTGATCCATTTCTCGTCATCCCCGCGCAGGCGGGGATCCAGTTTCGACGGTGGCGCACATGCACAAGACACGGAGTCTGGATCCCCGCCTGCGCGGGGATGACGAATACAATTTTTAACCTCAGAATACTCCCTCCACAATCCAGACTTGCCCACGCCGCCTAGCGAGCGGTAATCGGCGCCTTTTCGTTGGCGACGATGGCCAGCGTGCGCGTCCAGGCCGCGACGTTCTGTTCGAGGCGCGCCGGGTCGATCTTGTCGAGCGTGTCGTCGGGCGTGTGGTGCAGGTCGAAATAGTGCATCCCGTCCTGCGCAAGGTCGACCACCGGCAGATGCTGTGCCTTGATGATGGGCCCCACATCGGTCCCCCCTTCGACTTCGCCCTCCTGCGACACGATGCCCAGCGGGTTGAGCGCGGTCACCAGCCGCCCCTTCACCGCATCGGAAGCGGGCGCGAAATTGGTGACGACCTTCCACACCCGGTCGGCGCCAAAGTCGCTTTCCATGGCCAGTGCATGGGCCTCCTTGCCATGGCGCTGGGCATAGGCCGCGCCGCCAAAGCCGCCCAGTTCCTCCGACCCGGCATAGAGCACGCGGATCGTGCGCAAGGGCTTGCCCTGCGCCTGAACCCGCAGCGCCGCCGCCGTCACGATCGCGCAGCCGACCCCATCGTCGATGGCCCCGGTGCCCTGGTCCCAGCTGTCGAGGTGGCAGGCCACCAGCACCATCGGCAGGTCCGGGTCACGGCCCGGCAGATCGGCCACGACATTGCCCGAGGGCGCGCCATCGACCGTCTGCCCGGTGAGCGTGAGGTGCAGCGTCAGCGCGCTGCCCCCCGCGACGAGCCGCGCGATCTGATCCGCATCGGGGTTTGCCAGCGCGCCCGCCGGGATCGGGGTCATCCCCTGGGGCCACGAGGTCACCCCGGTGTGCGGGTTGCGATGATGGTCGGTGCCGACCGAGCGGATCACCACGGCCAGCGCCCCCTTCGAGGCGGCAAGGCCCGGCCCCTTGCGCCGCACACTGCCATAAGGGCCATAGCCCGAGCCATCCTGCGTGGGGGCCATGGCATGGTCGATGAAAGCGATCTTTCCGGCCAGCGAGCCCGCCGGGGCCGCTTCGAGCGCGGCGAGCGTGGGGAAATAGGCCAGCGGCGCGGTGATCCCCGCCTCGTCCGTGGCGCCCGAATAGCCCAGCGCGACGACCGCCAGCGGCTGGGCCGCCGTGCCCACCAGTTCAGCCCGGTCGGTCCCCCGGCGATAGGCGCGGATGGTGAAAGGCTCGATGGCGACATGGGCAAAGCCGAGCGTCCTGAGCCGCTGCGCCGCCCAGTCGCGCGCGCGGGCCTCGGCCGGGGAACCGGCCAGACGCGGGCCGACTTGCGTGGTGAGGTCGGAAACCAGCGGCCAGGCCACATCCGCCGTTCCCGCACCGGCATCTGCCCACACGGGAGCCCCGGCTAGCAACAGGGCACCGGCAGCCAGCAAAACACCGGGACGGGCAACAGAACGAACAGGCGCAAAAGCGGGCATCGGGCAATCCATCACGAAGGGACAAGGGAAGCCGCATTCTTGCGCCCGCGCCCGGCAAGTCAACCACTTGACCGGCACCTGGGCGGACAAAACACGCGTCACCAGCATGTTTTCCGCCGTATCGCATCGGCCCGCCCCATCGTCCTGCCCGCCCCTTTGCACGGCGCGAGCCTTGCCCTGCCCCCTTGCGCCCTGTAGAGCGCGGACCAATTTCATCTCCGATCAACGCCACAGTCTCGCGCAAGGACCCTTCGATGGCCGCCCAATACGCCTACGTCATGAAGAACATGACGAAAACCTTCCCCGGCGCGCAAAAGCCGGTGCTCAACAACATCAACCTGCAATTCTACCAGGGCGCCAAGATCGGCATCGTGGGCCCCAACGGCGCGGGCAAGTCCACGCTCATGAAGATCATGGGCGGGATCGACAAAGACTACACCGGCGAAGCCTGGCCGGGCGAGAACATCACCGTCGGCTACCTGCCGCAGGAACCCCAGCTCGACCCGACCAAGACCGTTCTGGAGAACGTCAAGGACGGCGCGCGCGAAGTGGCCGACCTCGTCGACCGCTTCAACGAGATCTCCAACATCATGGCCGATCCGCCAGAAGACGTGGATTTCGATGCGCTGATGGAGGAAATGGGCGATCTTCAGGGCAAGATCGACGCGGTCGACGGCTGGACGCTCGACAACCAGCTCGAAATCGCGATGGAAGCGCTGCGCTGCCCGCCCGGCGACTGGTCGGTGGAAAGCCTCTCGGGCGGTGAAAAGCGCCGCATCGCGCTCACCCGCCTGCTGATCCAGAAGCCCTCGATCCTGCTGCTCGACGAACCGACCAACCACCTCGACGCCGAAAGCGTCGAATGGCTGGAAAACCACCTCAAGGAATATGCCGGCGCGGTGTTGATGATCACCCACGACCGCTACTTCCTCGACAACGTGGTGGGCTGGATCCTCGAACTCGACCGCGGAAAGTACTTCCCCTACGAAGGCAACTACTCGACCTATCTGGAAAAGAAGGCCAAGCGCCTCGAACAGGAAGACCGCGAGGCGACCGGCCGCCAGAAGGCGATCAACGACGAACTCGAATGGATCCGTGCGGGCACCAAGGGCCGCCAGACCAAGTCGAAGTCGCGTATCAAGAAGTTCGAGGAACTCGTCTCCGCCCAGGAAAACCGCTCGCCCGGCAAGGCCCAGATCGTCATCCAGGTGCCCGAGCGTCTGGGCGGCAAGGTCATCGAGGCCAAGAACATCTCGAAGGCCTATGGCGACAAGCTTCTGTTCGAAAACCTCTCGTTCATGCTGCCGCCGGGCGGCATCGTGGGCGTCATCGGACCCAACGGCGCGGGCAAGTCGACCCTGTTCAAGCTGATCACCGGTCAGGAAAAGCCCGACACCGGCGAGATCGACATCGGCTCGACCGTGCGCCTTGGCTATGTCGACCAGAGCCGCGACCACCTCGACCCCAAGAAGAACGTCTGGGAAGAAATCTCCGACGGGCTCGACTACATGAAGGTCAACGGCTTCGACACCTCGACCCGTGCCTATGTCGGCGCGTTCAACTTCAAGGGCCAGGACCAGCAGAAGAACGTCGGCAAGCTCTCGGGCGGTGAACGCAACCGCGTCCACATGGCCAAGATGCTCAAGCAGGGCGGCAACGTGCTGCTGCTCGACGAACCGACCAACGACCTCGACGTCGAAACGCTGGCGGCTCTCGAAGAAGCCATCGAAAACTTCGCGGGCTGCGCCGTCGTCATCAGCCACGACCGCTTCTTCCTCGATCGTCTCGCCACCCACATCCTCGCTTTCGAGGGCAACAGCCACGTCGAATGGTTCGAAGGCAACTTCGCGGCCTACGAAGAAGACAAGCGCCGCCGTCTGGGCGATGCGGCCGACCGTCCGACGCGTCTGGCCTACAAGAAGCTCACGCGCTGAGGGCCATAACCGGCCTCTCGCAAGCCATCAGCCCCCCTTTCGCCCGTGCGGAAGGGGGGTTTTTTGTGGTTCGCAAAGCTGAACGGCAGGCCATGCGAACCATTCAGCGATGCGACAGCGCGTCTCGTCTAGAAACAGTCCAAGCGATGGGGAAACAAACTGCCATTGCCGGACGTTTGACGACAGACATCGCAAGGGAGACGGTCATGGCCGCCAGCATCAAGTGGAAATCGAATATCGGCGCGGCTCTGGCCGCAGCCCTTCTGGCAGCCTCCGTCCCGGCCACGGCCTTTGCCCAGGAACGCGGCGGCGATCACCATGGTGGTGAAAACCGGAGTGGTGAAAACCGCGGCGGATGGCAACAGGGCGGTGGCCAAGGCGGCGGCTGGCAGCGTGGCGGCGGTGGCGGCCAGTGGAATGGTGGCCAGATGCAGGCCCGCCCCGCTCCGGCGCCCGTGCCGCAGGCGCAGCCGCAACAGGTTCAGCCCCGTCCGGTCCAGCCCCAGCCGCAATGGCAACGCATGCCCCAGCAAGGTGGCGAGCGCCAGCCGGGGTGGAACGACAACCGCGGCGGCGACCGTCAACCGGGCTGGAACAACAACCGCGACGGCATTCGCCAACCGGGCTGGAACGGCAATCGCGATGGCGACCGCCAGCCGAGCTGGAACGGCAACCGTGACGGCAATCGCCAGCCGGGCTGGAACAACAACCGCGATGGCGACCGCCAGCCGGGCTGGAACGACAACCGCGGTGGGTATCGCCAGAACTGGGATGGTCGGCAGAACTGGGATGGTCGGCAGAACTGGAACGGCCGCCAGAGCTGGAACGGCAATCGCGAGAGCTATCGCGGCCCCTGGCGGAACGACTGGCGCCGCGACAACCGCTATGACTGGCGCGGCTATCGCAACGATCACCGCGATCTGTTCCGGGGCCCGCGCTATTTCTCGCCGTTCCCCAACTATCGCTACAGCCGCCTGAGCATCGGCGTCTATCTGGGCGCACCGTTCTATGCCCAGCAGTTCTGGATCGCCGATCCCTGGACCTATCGCCTGCCGCCAGCCTACCCGCCCTACCAGTGGGTCCGCTATTACGACGACGTGATGCTGATCAATACCTACACCGGCGCAGTTGCCGACGTGATCTACGACTTCTTCTGGTAGGCCGCTCGCCAGCACGGGCATCGTCCGGTGGCAGGCATTCGCCCTGTCACCGGATTTCCCCGCCCAGCTTCTCCCGCCTCAGCTTCCCCCGCCGATCGCCCCCAGGATATTGTGCATCATCGCCAGCCCGTCCTGCGTCAGGCGGACATAGCGACGGCGGCCATCAGCCCTGTCGGCCACGCGATAGAGCATTCCCTCGCTTTCAAGCCGGGCGATCCAGCGCAGGATCGTCGTCGAAGGGACACTCGCCTCGATGCATACGCTCGAAACCTGAAGATCGTCCCCGCGACAGTGGGCGATGAACAGGTCGAGCAAAATGTCCCAGGCCGGTTCGCCGAACAGACCCTTGAGCGGGGCAGCCGCGTCACGCCGGCGGCGCAGCGCATAGAGCGAACTGGCGATACGAAAATCATCGGCTTCGGCATCGGCCGGACCACCTCCGGACGAAGCCCCGCTCACGGACGATCCCTGCTTGCCGGTCGGCACAGCCTCCGCAGCGGAGTTGGCCGGGACAGAACTGGCAGACGGGGACGAAGACGCTGACGCGAATGGCATGGGTGGCAAACTGGTTCCCGTTCACTTTCGCTGCTCCACGGCTGGCATCACACCAGGCCACCGGATTGCGTCATGTTGACCGATATTTCGGATAGCTTAATCCTCAATCCATTTCGCCTGCTTTATCAACGATTTCAGTCCAAATTGGATCAATCCGCGTAGGATACGGAAATCCCCCGGTTTCCCGCCCAGACATCGCATCGTGCCTTGCCGCCATGCGCGCTCTGGGCCATGACCCCAGACCATGGTGTTCTTCCGATCCGGCAAGCGTGACGCCCAGGGCAGCGAAACCCAGAACAATGGGGGCGACAGCGACCGCGCCGCTCTCAGGCGCGTGGGCGATCAGGTCCGCGCCCGACTCGATGCCGATCCTGCCGTCTACCGCCTGCCGGTCGAAGGGTTCGAACTCTACGCCGTGGGCGACTTCTTCACCCGCACCGAATGCGAACGGCTGATCGCCATCGTCGATTCGGTCGCGCGGCCTTCGGAAACCTACAACCCCGGCGGGGGCCGCACGAGCTACAGCGGGGATGTCGATCCCCACGATCCGTTCATCCGCATGCTGCAACGCCGGATCGACGATCTGGTCGGCATCGACCCGGCCTTTGGCGAGACGATCCAGGGCCAGCGCTATCTGCCCGGACAGGAATTCAAGGCCCATTTCGACCACTTCCGCCCGTCCGACCCGATGTGGGAAGACGAGATCGCCCATGGCGGCCAGCGCAGCTGGACAGCCATGGCCTATCTCAACGCGGTCGAGGAAGGCGGCTCGACCGACTTTCCCAAGGTCGACATCACGCCGGGGGTCCATGTCTCGATCCCGCCCCAGCCCGGCGCGCTGCTGATCTGGAACAACATGGCACCCGACGGACGGCCCAACCCGCGCAGCCTCCATGCCGGTTGCCCGGTCATCAGAGGCGTCAAATACGTGCTCACCAAGTGGTATCGGGCCCGCCCGTGGGTCTGACGGCCAGGCCCCGCGCGCTTGCCCTTCTGGCCTGTCCCGCACTGCTGGTCCTGCTGTCTCCCCCGCTCCACGCGCAGGACGCCACCGCGACCACCATCACCGCCCCGGCCAGCGGCTCCCGATCTTACGGCTATCCGTCTTCGGCCGATCAGGCGCTCGATGCCTTTCTGGCAAAGGACGATGCCGCGCGCCGCGCGCTCGATCCGGTCGAGACCCTCGAACGGGGGGAGCCGCTCTCCGCCGAGCGCCTCGCCATGCTGTTCACGCCCGCGCTTGCCTCGGCCCAGCGCGCGCGCAATGCCGCCGCGCGCACGGCCCTTG
>DQVI01000091.1 GCA_015661825.1 Novosphingobium capsulatum | reverse complement strand
GGCGGCCTACCGCGATACGGGCTGGATCGCGCAGATGCGCGCGCGCCTCGTGGCCGAGGCCGATGCGCTCGATGCCGCGCTCGCCCGGCGCGGCTATCGCGCGACCGGGCAAAGCCCGCTGTTCCGCCTGATCGCCTGCAAGCACGGCCCGGCGCTGTTCGCGCATCTGGCCGCGCAGGCCATCCTGACCCGCCCGTTCGAGGATCATCCCGGCTGGCTGCGCCTCGGCCTCCCTACCGATGAGGCCGCCCGCGCGCGGCTGATTGCGGCCCTGCCCCCCTATGATAGCTGATCCGCGCATTGCTCTGGTGGCGCTGGGCCTCGATGCGCTGATCGGCTGGCCCGCGCCGCTCTATCGTTTGGTGGGCCATCCTGTCGGCCTGTTCGCGCGCCTGATCACGGCCTGCGAGCGGGGCTGGAACCGTGCGACATGGGCCTTTGGCTGGCGCCGCGCGGCGGGGGTCGTCACGGTCCTGTTGTTGCTGGCCCTCAGCATCGGGGCAAGCATGGCCTTGCAAACCCTTTTGCCCGAAACAGGGCGCTGGGTGCTGCTGGGGCTGGCGGCATGGCCCGCGCTCGCGCTGCGCAGCCTCTACCAGCATGTCGTGCCCGTCGCCCGCGCGCTCGAAGCGCAAGACCTGCCCGCCGCGCGCCGGGCGGTGGGCATGATCGTCGGGCGCGATGTCGCCGCGCTCGACGAAGCGGGCGTGGCGCGCGCGGCGATCGAGAGCCTCGCCGAAAGCTTCTGCGACGGCGTGGCCGCGCCGCTGTTCTGGCTGGTCGTGGGCGGGCTTCCCGGCGTCTGGGCCTACAAGGCGATCAACACCGCCGACAGCCTGATCGGCCACCGCGAACCGCGCTGGCGCGCCTTCGGCTGGGCCGCCGCACGGCTTGACGATGCGCTCAACCTGATCCCGGCGCGGATGGCCGGGCCGCTGCTCTGCCTCGCCGGGCATGGTGGCTGGGGCACGCTGTGGCGCGATTGCCGCCGTCACGCCTCGCCCAATGCGGGCTGGACCGAGGCCGCTATGGCGGGCGCGCTGGGCCTCAAACTGGCAGGCCCGGTGGCCTACGATGGCCTGTCCCACGACAAGCCGTGGATCGGAACGGGCCGTTCGCAGGCGAACGCGGCGGACCTTCGCCGCGCGCTGGCTCTTTATGTCCGCGCCTGCCTGCTGCTGGCGGCCCTGATCGCGGCTCTGCTGGTGGCCCTCACTTTTGGAGAACGACCATGGTTGCCGTGATGCTGCAAGGAACCGGCTCGGACGTGGGCAAGTCGGTGCTGGTCGCCGGACTGTGCCGGGCGCTGGCCAACCGGGGCCTGCGCGTGCGCCCGTTCAAGCCGCAGAACATGTCGAACAATGCCGCCGTCACCCCGCAAGGCGGCGAGATCGGGCGGGCGCAGGCGCTTCAGGCGCTCGCCTGCCGGGTGCCGCTCCACACCGACATGAACCCCGTCCTGCTCAAGCCGCAGGCCGACCGCACCTCGCAACTGGTCGTCCATGGCCGGGTTCAGGGCACGCTGGGCAGCGGCAATTTCCGCATGGGGCGGGCGAGCCTCTTGCCCCATGTGCTCGAAAGCTTTGCCCGCCTCTCCGACGAGGCCGATATCGTCGTCGTCGAAGGCGCCGGTTCGCCCGCCGAGATCAACTTGCGCGCGGGCGACATCGCCAACATGGGCTTTGCCCGCGCCGCCGGGGTGCCGGTGGTGCTGGTGGGCGACATCGACCGGGGCGGGGTCATCGCCGCGCTGGTGGGCACCCGCGCGGTGCTCGATCCTGAAGACGCCGCGATGATCCGGGGCTTCCTGATCAACAAGTTCCGGGGCGATCCGGCCCTGTTCGAGGATGGCTATCGCCAGATCGAGGCGCGCGCGGGCTGGACCGGGCTGGGGGTCGTCCCGTGGCTGGTACAGGCCGTCCACCTGCCCAGCGAAGACGCGGTCGTGCTCGAACGCGCCACGCCTGCTGCCAGCGGGGCGATCCGCGTGGCCTGCCCGATCCTGCCGCGCATCGCCAATTTCGACGATCTCGACCCGCTCAAGGCGGAATCGGCGGTCGAACTGGTCATGGTCCCGCCCGGCCAGCCGATCCCCGGCGATTGCGCGCTGATCGTGCTGCCCGGATCGAAGGCGAGCCTCGCCGACATGGAGGCCATGCGCGCGCAAGGCTGGGACATCGACGTGATCGCCCACCACCGGCGCGGCGGGGCCATTCTGGGCATCTGCGGCGGCTACCAGATGCTGGGCAAGACCCTGTCCGACCCCCATGGCATCGAGGGCGCGCCCGGCGCGGTCCCCGGCCTTGGCCTGCTCGACTGCACGACCGTCCTCACGCCGCGCAAGGCCCTGCGCGAGGTGAACGGCACGGCCTGGGGCCAGCCTTTCACCGGCTTTGAAATGCACATGGGCGAAACCGCCGGACCCGATTGCGCGCGCCCGTTTGCCCTGCTCGATGGCGCCCGCCCGGATGGCGCCATCAGCCCCGATGGCCGGGTAGTCGGCAGCTATGTCCATGGCGCGCTTGCCAGCACGGGCCTGCGCGCGGCGCTGCTCGACCGGCTCGGCACCCGCTCGGACGGGCACGACCATGCCGCCCGCGTCGATGCCGCGCTCGATGCCATCGCCCGGACCCTCGAACAGCATGTCGATATCGACGCGCTGCTCGCCATCGCGCATCAGGGGGCCTGAGATGATCCGCCTGTTCGTTCTGGGCGGCGCGCGCTCGGGCAAGAGCCGCTACGCGCAAGCCCGTGCCGAGGAAACCGGCCTTGCTCCCGTTTACATCGCCACGGCAGAAGCGTGGGACGCGGAAATGCGCGAGCGGATCGCCCACCATCAGGCCGACCGCGGCCCGCAGTGGACCACCGTAGAAGCCCCCCTCGCCCTCCCGCAAGCCCTGCGCGAGGCCAGCACGCAGGGCCGTGTGGTCCTCGTCGATTGCCTGACCCTTTGGCTCACCAACCTGATGCTGGGCGAACACGATATTCCCCGCGCCCGCGACGACCTGATCGCCGCCATCGAGGACGCGCAAGGGCCGGTGATCCTCGTGGGCAACGAAACCGGCCTTGGCATCGTGCCCGACAATGCCCTCGCCCGCCGCTTCCGCGACGAAAACGGGCGGCTCAACCAGATCGTCGCGGCCTGCACCCATGAAGTGCAGTTCCTCGCCGCCGGACTTCCGCTCGCCCTCAAGTCCCCGCCAATTTGACACCAGTCATTTCCATGGACGACCCGCCCTGCCATGCCGCCTTTCCCCCGGCGCCGTCAGGGTCCGGGATCGACAAGGAAAGCGGCGGCGTGATGGATTATGATGTGGTGGTGGTCGGCGGTGGTCCGGCAGGTCTGGCCTTTGCACGCGGCCTCGCCAGAGCCAGCCAAAGGGGACGCCCGCTCAAGGTCGCCATTGTCGAGCGCCAGCCGCGCGAGGCGCTTGCCCAGCCCGCCTTCGACGGACGCGAGATCGCCCTTACCCACCGTTCCATCGACACGCTCAAGGCGCTGGGCGCGTGGGAACATATCCCGCAGAACGAAGTCGCCCCGCTGCGCGAGGCGCGCGTTCTCAACGGCGCCTCGCCCTTTGCGCTGGCCTTCGACCCGCGCGGGGGCGTCCACGACCGCCTCGGCACGCTGGTTCCCAACCACCTGATCCGCCGCGCCCTGTTCGAGGTCACCGCCCGGCAGGAAGGCCTCGACCTTCTCACCGGGGCCAGCATCACCGCCCTTGGCGCAGACGACAGCGGCGCGCATGTGGTCCTTGCCGATGGACGACGCCTTGCCGCGCCCTTGCTCGTCGGCGCGGATTCCCGGTTTTCCTTCGTGCGCGAGCAATTGGGTATTCCGGCCCAGATCAACCGCACCGGGCGCTCGATGCTGTGCTGCCGCGTCCATCACGAGGCCGATCACGGCAACATCGCCACCGAATGGTTCGACCATGGCGAGACCAAGGCCATTCTGCCACTCAATGGCCGGATGGCCTCGGCTGTGCTCACGCTTGCCAGCGAAGAGATCGACCGGCTCTGCGCAATGGACCCGGCCACGCTGGGCGCCGAACTGACCCGCCGTTTCGATGGGCGTCTGGGCCAGATGCGCGTCGCGCAAGCGCCCCATGCCTATCCGCTGGCGACCACCTGGTCGCGCCATTTCGCCAGCACCAGCGCCGCGCTGATCGGGGACGCTGCCGTGGGCATGCACCCGGTGACCGCCCATGGCTTCAACCTCGGCCTGCGCAGCGCGGCCAGCCTTGCCGCGCTGGTCGTCCGCGCGCACGGGTTGGGCCGTCCGCTTGCTTCGCCGCTGCTGCTGCGCCGCTATGAAGCCGGGCAGCGGCTGGCCGCGCGCCCGCTCTACGATGGCACCAACCTGCTGGTGAACCTGTTCACCGCCGAAACGCCGCCCGCGCGCCTCGCCCGCTCGGCCAGCCTGCGCCTCGCCGCCCGGCTTCCC
>DQVI01000088.1 GCA_015661825.1 Novosphingobium capsulatum | reverse complement strand
TTCTGGGGTTCGGCAGATTCGCAGCACAGATTCGCGGGCCATTCATACCCCTCCGTCAGGCCTTTGGCCTGACACCTCCCCGCACGCGGGGAGGAGCTTTTCAGGCGTGGCCGGTGTCGGTGGCTAAATGGGCGGGGTCTACGCCTGCGGCGCGCCAGGTGGCGGACCAGCGGTTTTCGCGTGGGGTGTCGAACAGGATGGCCGCGCTGCCGTCGGTGGCGTGCCAGCCGTGGTGGTGGAGTTCTTCCTCGAGCTGGCCCGGCCCCCACCCGGCATAGCCGAGCGCAATCAGCCAGCGCGAAGGCCCGCGTCCTTCGGCAATCGCGCGCAGGACATCGAGCGAGGCCGAAAGCGTGCAGAGCGGATCGACCTGGATCGAGCCCTCGCTGCCCCAGTCGGGCGAATGGAGAACAAAACCCCGCCCGGTCTCGACCGGGCCGCCATGCAGCACCGGCACATCGGGGGTCAGACCCGGATCGATGCCGACATCTTCGAGCAGGCTGTGGAACGAGATTCCCGCGCGCTCCTCGCCGATGCCGATGCCGAACGCGCCCTGATCGTCGTGAATGCACATCGCGATCACCGCACGGTCGAAACGCTGGTCCATCATGCCCGGCATCGCCAGCAGGAGTCGTCCGGCCAGATATTGCGGCGCGCGCGGGTTCACGAGGGGGCTCTCCGCCATATCAGGCCGCTTCCGTCGCGCTCGGGACCGGGGCGGACGCGGTATTGGGGCCGTGATCCTCGGCGGCATCCAGCAGGCGGCGTTCGAGATTGCGCAAGCGTGCCTCGCCGGTAACCTTCTGGCCGAGGATGTCGGTGACGTAGAAGGTATCGACCGCGCGCTCGCCGAACGTGGCGATATGCGCCGAATGGATCACCAGCCGCGAATCGAACAGGACATGGGCCAGCCGCGCGAGCAGCGCGGGCCGGTCGCGCGCGCCGACTTCGACGACCGTGAACCGGTTCGAAGCCTTGTTGTCGTAGATCACGATCGGCTGCACATCGAAAGCCTCCGCACGCGGGCGGGCCAGCGGACGCGCGGCGAGCTGGGGCATCAGCTTGACGCGGTTGGACAGCGCATCGGCGATGCCGGTCTTGAGGCGCTGAAGGTGGCGCTCCTCGTTGAGCGGGCGGCCCAGCGGATCCTGCACGAGGAAATTGTCGACGGCCAGCCCGTTGCGGGTGGTGTGGATACGCGCGTCGATGATGCTGCCACCGGCCAGATGGATTGCCCCGGCGATGCGGTAGAACAGGCCCGCGTGGTCAGCGGCCAGCACGGTGACGAGCGTGGCCCCGCGCTTGGGATAGTATTGCGCCTCGACCGAGAGCGGCTCGCCCAGCGCGCTGTCCATCTGCTGGAGGTTGAGCGTGATGATGTCCTCGGGCTCGGCAATCCAGTAGGCGTCGCCCAACTGGCGCCCGACCGTGCCGATCAGCGCGGCGCGCTCCTGAAGCAGGTCGGCCACGGCCTTCTTCTTGGCGGCGATGCGCTCGGGACGGCCATGCTGCTTGTAGCCCAGACGCAGCATTTCCTCGGTCTGGACGAAGAGATCGCCCAGCAACTGGCGCTTCCACGAATTCCAGATGCCCGGCCCCACCGCGCGAATGTCGACGATGGTCAGGATCAGCAGCAGGCGCAGGCGTTCCGCGCTCTGTACCTGGGCGGCAAAGTCGGCGATGGTCTTGTAGTCGGCCAGATCGCGCTTGAAGGCGGTCGCGCTCATCAGCAGGTGCCAGCGCACCAGCCACGAGACCAGCTCGGTCTCCGTCGTCGAGAGGCCCAGACGCGGGCAAAGCTTGCGCGCCACTTCGGCGCCGAGGATCGAATGGTCGCCGCGCCGCCCCTTGGCGATATCGTGGAGCAGGGTGGCGACATAGAGCACCCGGCGCGAGGCGACTTTGCGCACGACATCGCTGGCCAGCGGGTGCGGCTCGCGCTCCTCGCCCTTCTCGATGCGGGCGAGCAGCCCGATGGCGCGGATGGTGTGCTCGTCGACGGTGTAGTGATGGTACATGTCGAACTGCATCTGCGCCACGACACGCCCGAAATCGGGAATGAACCGCCCGAACACACCCGCCTCGCTCATCCAGCGCAGCACCGTCTCGGGATCGTGGCGGCTGGTCAGCACTTCGAGAAACAGCGCATTGGCGCGCGGATCCTTGCGCACGGCGCCGTCGATCAGACCGGCATCGCGCCGGGCCTGTCGCATGGCCTCGGGGTGGATTTCCATCCCGTGCTTGTCGGCCACGACAAAGATCTCGATCAGGCGCACCGGGTCTTCGGCAAAGAAATCGTCGCTGGGCACCGAGACCTTGTCGGCCACGACCGGAAACCCGCCGACCTTGCGCTTGCGGCGCTGGCGCAGCGAGGCCAGCAGGCCAGGCTTGGTGCGGGCGAACTGCTCGTCGAGCTGGGCCATGAACACGCCGGTCAGCGAGCCGACCTGATTGGCCTGAAGGAAGAAGAACTGCATGAACCGCTCGACCGAGCTTTTGCCCGGACGGTCGGCAAAGGCCATGCGCGAGGCCACTTCGCGCTGAAGGTCGAAGGTCAGGCGGTCTTCAGCGCGGCGGGTGATCATGTGGAGGTGGCAGCGCACCGCCCAGAAGAAGTTCTCCGCCCGGTGGAACGCGCGATATTCAGCCGCCGTGAGCAGCCCCACGTCGACCAGTTCGGACGGATCGCGCACCTTGTGGACATATTTGCCGATCCAGTAGAGCGTGTGCAAGTCGCGCAGGCCGCCCTTGCCCTCCTTGACGTTGGGTTCAACCACATAGCGGCTGTCGCCCAGACGCTTGTGGCGTTCGTTGCGCTCGGCCAGCTTCTCGGCGACGAACTGGCGCTCGGTGCCCGCCGCCACTTCCGACCAGAACCGGCGCGCGCATTCCTCGTAAAGCTCGCGGTCGCCCCAGACATAGCGCCCTTCGAGCAGCGCGGTGCGGATCGTCAGGTCGCTCTTGGCCTGGCGCACCGTCTCGTCGAGCGAGCGGCTCGAATGGCCGACCTTGAGCCCCAGATCCCACAGGAAATAGAGCATCGCCTCGATCACCTGCTCGCACCACGAGGTCGGCTTGATCGGGGTGACGAAGGCGATGTCGACATCCGAATGGGGCGCCATCTCGCCCCGGCCATAGCCGCCCACGGCCACAATCGCGATCCGCTCGCCGGTGGTGCGGTTGCTGGCGCGATAGACATGGCCGATCACGTAGTCATACAGCACGCGCACGAGCTGATCGACGAGGAAGGCCTGCCCCTGCGCGCATTCATAGCCCGCCGAAGGCTTGCCCCGCAGCCGCCGCGACAGCTCGTCGCGCCCTTCGGCCAGCGCCTGCCGCAAATGGTCGAGCACCGCCGGGCGCGCCCGCGCCGGATCGCCCCCGGCTGCGGCCACGGCACGGCTGACGGCCTCGGACAGGCTGCGACGGTCGATAATGGCACGCTGATGCGGAATCCGGGGAAGAGTCATGATCATCCAATAGACGAGGCCGGGTTAAGGGAAAACACCGTAGCCATCGAAGTTTCCCCGACAAGCATGATCGCAGGCAAGAGCGCATCATGCCTTCGGCAACGCAGGCACCAACCCGCCAGCCCCGCTCCGGTTCCCCATTTCAGGCCAGCTTTGGAAACACCCGTTTTGGGATTTGCCAGCAGCTTGGCCGCTGTGCCAGAAGGCGCCCCGCAAACCCCACCCCATGGAGCTGCCCCGCTTGCCCCTTTCTCCGGTTTCCCTGCTCCCGCTTCTTTCCGCCGCCTCGGCAGCCACGGCATCGGCCTCCTCGCACATGCCGCTGCGCTGGGACCAGCTGGGGCTCTCGCCCATTGCCTGGGATTTCGGCTTCTTCGCGCTGCGGTGGTATTCGCTGGCCTATCTGGCGGGCATTCTGGTCGGCTACTGGCACCTCTCGCGGATGATCCGCCAGCCCGGCGCGCCGATGGCCCAGCGCCATGCCGACGACCTGTTCTTCTATGCGACGCTGGGCATCATCCTGGGCGGGCGGCTTGGCTATGCCACGTTCTACGCACCCGAGCTGTGGACGCACCCGTCCGAGATGATCAAGCTCTGGCAAGGCGGCATGAGCTTCCACGGCGGGCTGATCGGCACGGTCTGCGCCATCGCCTTCGTGTGCTGGCGCAACCGCCTCAGCTTCATCCGCGTGTGCGACTATATCGCCCCTTGCGCGCCGATCGGGCTGTTCTTCGGGCGCTGCGCCAATTTCATGAATGGCGAACTGTGGGGCCGGGTGACCACGGCCGACGTGCCCTGGGCCATGGTCTTCCCCGGCGCGGGCCCCAATCCGCGCCACCCCAGCCAGCTTTATGAAGCCCTGCTCGAAGGGGTGCTTCTGGCCACGGTGCTGATCACGCTGTTCTGGAAGACCCGTGCGCGCTGGCGTCCGGGCCTGCTGATGGGCACGTTTGCCACCGGCTATGCGCTCTCGCGCTTCATCGTCGAATTCTACCGCGAGCCCGACGCCCAGCTCGAAGACTTCGCCCTGCGCACCGGCCTGTCGATGGGCCAGTGGCTGACCCTGCCGATGCTGGCCATCGGCCTTGCGCTGCTGGTGCGCGCGCTCGTCCGCCCGCCGCTGGGCGCCACGGCGCTGCCCCCCATTGTCGATCCGGAAGACTGATCCCCCGATGGCCAGCGAACCACTGATCGAAGTCTTTGCCCGCCTGATCCAGGCCACCGGCCCGATCAGCGTGGCCCATTTCATGGCCGAATCCAACGCGCGCTACTACACCACGCGCGATCCGCTCGGCCATGGCGGCGACTTCATCACCGCCCCCGAGATCAGCCAGATGTTCGGCGAGATGATCGGCCTGTGGCTGGCCGATGTGTGGATCAGGGCAGGCCGCCCCGAACCTGTCGCCTATGTCGAGGCCGGGCCCGGACGCGGCACGCTGGCACAGGATGCCCTGCGCGCCGCCGCGCGTCAGGGCCTCGTCCCGCAGGTCCATTTCGTCGAGACCAGCCCGGCCCTGCGCGCGCTTCAGCGCCAGCGTTTTCCGCAGGCCCACTGGCACGACGACTTTTCCACCCTGCCCGGCGATTGCCCGCTGCTGATCGTGGGCAATGAATTTCTCGATGCCCTGCCCGTCCGCCAGATCGTGCGAATGGAAGGTGGTTGGCGCGAGCGCATGATCGGCTGGCAACCCGAAGCTGGCGCCGAACGCACGCCGGGAGAGCCGGAAGCTGCGACACAACAGGGCCGCCTGCTGCCCGTGGCCGGCGACCGCCCGATGGATGCCGCCGTCCCCGCCGACCGCGCCGACCTGCCCGAAGGCGCCATCATCGAGACTTGCCCGGCTGCCAGCGCCGTCGTCGCCGAGATCGCCGCAAGGCTGGTCGCCCAGGGCGGCACGGCCCTGCTGATCGACTATGGCCACGATGCCCCCCACACTGGCAGCACGCTTCAGGCCGTGCGCGCCCATCAAAAGGTCGATCCCTTCGCCACGCCGGGCGAGGCGGACCTGACCGCGCTCGTCGATTTTTCCGCGCTGGTGCCCGTGGCGCAGCAGGCTGGCGCGCGCGTCGAGGGAATCGTGCCCCAGGGGCCGTTCCTCCAGCGTCTGGGAATCGAGGCCCGTGCCCAGGGGCTCGCCCGCAGCGCGCCCGACCATGCCCAGACCATCGCGCGCACCCTCGCCCGACTGGTCGCTCCCGAGGAAATGGGAAATCTCTTCAAGGCGATGGCCGTTTCGGCCCCCCACTGGCCAGCAGCGGCGGGCTTCGAAACGATTTCCTGATCCCGTCAAGGTGCATTGAGAAAGCGCAAAAACCGCGCAATTTCCCTGATAAAATGCCTGTTGGCAAAGCCGTGTAACTAAGTCTATCACCCTCGTTACGGATCGGGTCAGGCACGTTCAAAACACGGCGACCCGGCGCGCAAGGCAAGCGGCCGACCATGCCGCCGCGCGCGAGGAGGGGGATTTATCGTGCCCGGCCCTTTGCAGGCGGGGGCGGCAGCAGGCAGGGATTATCAATGGCGGATGAGGCATTCGTGAACGCGAGCGACGTGACCGCAGGCGACACCGATTCGCCCGCGACCGACGAAAACGGTGTGCGACGGCGCGATTTCATCAACATCGCGGCGGTGAGCTTTGCCGGTGTGGGTGGAGTGGCCGTGCTCGTGCCGCTCGTCTCGCAAATGGCGCCCTCGGCCGACGTGCTGGCCGAAAGCTCGACCGAAATCGACATTTCGCAGATTTCGGCAGGGCAGGCGATCAAGGCGGTCTTCCGCAAGCAGCCGGTCTTCATCCGCAACCTCACGCCCGAGGAAATCACTGCGGCCAACAAGGTCGACGTGGCCTCGCTACGCGATCCCCAGACGCTGGCCGAGCGCACCAAGCCGGGCAAGACGAACTGGCTGATCACCATGGGCGTGTGCACCCATCTGGGCTGCGTGCCGCTGGGCGCGGGCGAGGGCGAGGTGAAGGGCGAATTCGGCGGCTATTTCTGCCCGTGCCACGGCTCGTCGTATGATACCGCCGCGCGCATCCGCAAGGGTCCGGCCCCCAAGAACCTGGAAGTGCCCCCTTATGAATTCACGTCCGACACTGTCGTGAAGATCGGCTGAGGATAGACACCATGAGCTTTCCCTGGGCGAAAACGTACAAGCCGAGCCACCCGCTGATGCAGTGGCTCGACGAGAAGCTCCCGCTGCCCCGCTTCGTCTACAATGCGGTCGGCGCGGGCTATCCGGTGCCGCGCAACCTCAACTACTGGTGGAACTTTGGCGTGCTCGCCGGGGTCTGCCTGATGCTCCAGATCGTCACCGGCGTCGTGCTGGCCATGCACTATGCGGCCAATGCGGGCGTCGCCTTCGACAGCGTCGAGCACATCATGCGCGACGTGAACTGGGGCTGGATGCTGCGCTATGCCCACGCCAACGGCGCCTCGGCCTTCTTCGTGGTGGTCTATATCCACATCTTCCGCGGGTTCTATTTCTCGTCCTACAAGGCCCCGCGCGAGATGATCTGGCTTCTGGGCGTGACGATCTTCCTGCTGATGATGGCCACCGCCTTCATGGGCTACGTGCTGCCCTGGGGCCAGATGAGCTTCTGGGGCGCCAAGGTCATCACCGGCCTGTTCTCGGCAATCCCCTTCGTGGGTGAACCGCTGCAACACTGGCTGCTGGGCGGCTACGCACCGGATAACGCCTCGCTCAACCGCTTCTTCTCCCTGCACTTCCTGCTGCCCTTCGTGATTCTGGGCGTGGTGATCCTGCATATCTGGGCGCTGCACATCCCCGGTTCCTCCAACCCCACCGGGGTCGAGGTGAAGACCGAGTCGGACACCGTGCCCTTCCACCCCTACTACACCGCCAAGGACGGCTTCGGCCTCGGGGTCTTCGCGATCCTCTACTGCGCCATGCTGTTCTTCATGCCCAACGCGCTCGGCCACCCGGACAACTACATCCAGGCCAACCCGCTCTCCACGCCCGCGCACATCGTGCCCGAATGGTATTTCTGGCCGTTCTACGCGATCCTGCGCGCGTTCACCGCCGACTTCCTGTTCATCCCGGCCAAGCTGATGGGCGTGCTGGCAATGTTCAGCGCCATCCTCGTGTGGTTCTTCCTGCCCTGGCTGGATACCTCGCCGGTGCGCTCGGGGCGCTATCGCCCGCTGTTCCGCCCGTTCTTCTACCTTCTGGTGATCGACGTGCTGGTGCTCGGCTATTGCGGCGGTTCGCCGGCGGAAACCAAGTATGTGCTGATCTCGCAGATCGCCGCCACATACTATTTCCTCCACTTCCTCGTCATCCTGCCGATCGTCGCCTCGGTCGAGAAGCCGCTCCCGCTGCCCTTCTCGATCACCCAGGCCGTGCTGGGCGAAGATGACCAGACGGCTCCCGCTTCGGCCCCGGCCCCCGGCGCCTGAGCCCCGCGCGAACCGCACACAGGAAAGAGAACCCCATGGTCCGTCTTTTTGGTCCCCTTGTCGGCCTCTTCTTCGCCGTCGCGCTGCTCTGGTCGTTCGGGGTGGGCGTGGTCCAGAACATGCGCGATCCCGAACCGGCCACCGCCGTCAAGGAATTCCACCTTGCCCCGCGCGAGCCGGAGCCCGGCTTCTCGTTCAACGGCCCCTTCGGCCGGTTCGACAAGGCGCAGCTCCAGCGCGGCTTCCAAGTCTACAAGGAAGTCTGCTCGAACTGCCACTCGCTCCACTTCGTCGCCTTCCGCGATCTGGCCGCGCTCGGCTATTCCGAAGCCGAAGTGAAGGCCATCGCCAAGGACTGGGCCACCAAGGCCAAGACCTTCGATCCCAAGACCGGCGAAACCGGCGAGCGCGACAACACCCCGGCCGACCATTTCCCGATGGTCTACTACGCCGGAACCGGCAGCCCGCCCGATCTCTCGCTGGTCACCAAGGCCCGCCACGAAGGCCCCGAATACGTCTATTCGCTGCTGACCGGCTATCAGGACCAGCCCGCCGAGCTGCTCAAGAAGTTCCCGGACGCCAAGACGCCCGACGGCTTGTTCTACAACCCCTATTTCGCCAACCTCAACATCGCCATGCCCGCCCCGCTGGCCGACGACCAGGTGACCTATGGCGACGGCACCAAGGCCACCAAGGAACAGATGTCCGCCGACGTCGCCGCCTTCCTAGCCTGGACCGCCGAACCCAAGATGGAAAAGCGCAAGCAGACCGGCTGGGCTGTCCTCGCCTTCCTGCTCGCCGCCACCGTGCTGGCCTACCTTGCCAAGCGCAACGTCTGGGCCAAGGTCCACTGAGGGCAAGAAATTATCTCTGGTGCACCCGCACCCGACAAAAAACGCGAAAGGCCACCCGAAACGGTGGCCTTTTTCGTATCCACAGGCCAAAGGCGCTGCATGACCCCGGAAGACCTCAAGCAATTCGTCCGCACCGTTCCCGATTTCCCCGCACCGGGAATCCTGTTCCGTGACGTGACCACGCTGATCGGCCATGGCCCGAGCCTGACTGCCGCCATCGGGCATCTGGCCACCCGCGCACAGGCCAGCGGCGCCACGATGCTGGCCGGCATGGAAGCCCGCGGCTTCATCTTCGGCGCTGCGGCAGCGGCCCATGCAGGCATCGGCTTCATCCCCGTGCGCAAGCCCGGCAAGCTGCCGGTGCCGACCATCGGCGTCGACTACCAGCTCGAATATGGCACCGACCGCCTCGAAATCGACCCGACCACGATTACGCCGGGCCAGCACGTCGCCCTCGTCGACGATCTGATCGCCACGGGCGGCACCGCCCTTGCCGCAACGGAACTGCTGCGCAGCGCAGGCGCCATCGTCACCCACGCGTTCTTCGTGATCGACCTGCCCGACCTCGCCGGTGCCGACCGCCTGCGCGCAGCAGGCGTCACGGTCGATGCCCTGATGGATTTTCCTGGGCACTGATCCTGATTTGAAGAACAAGGGATAACGCAGGGGGCAAAGCCCCCTGCACCCCATTATCTTTGGCTACCGCCGCGCTATCGGCCAGGCCGGGCATGGCAACCGGCACCAGTTCCCAGGGGTCCGGGGGCGATGGCCTCCGGGATTGATCTTTCTTCAGGCCCCGACCGCCCGCTCGGCCAGACGCGCCGCGAACCACGGCTTCATCCGTGCAATCGCCTCTTCCACCAGCGGCGTGGAAACCGCAAAACTGATGCGGAAGAAGTGGTGCCCTTCGACGGGATCGAAATCGATCCCCGGCGCGGTGGCGATCCCGGTATCTTCGAGCAGCTTCAGGCAGAAGGCCATCGAATCGTCCGTCAGGTGGGCGATGTCGGCCCAGATGTAGAACGCCCCATCGGGCGGCGCGATCCGCGCGAGGCCCAGTTCGGGCAGCGCATCGAGCAGGATCTGCCGGTTGCGGGCATATGTCCGCACATGCCCTTCGAGTTCGTCGCCGCAGTCGAAGGCGACGAGGCCCGCATGCTGGCTGAGCACCGGCGGTGTGAGGGTCAGGTTGCCCATCCGCGCCCGCGCCTGATCGACCTGATCGAGCGGAACCACCATCCAGCCCAGACGCCAGCCCGCCATCGAGAAGTACTTCGAGAAGCTGTTGATGATCACCGCATCGGGATCGAAGGCCAGCATCGAGCGGGCCTGCGCGCCATCATAGGTCAGGCCGTGGTAGATCTCGTCACTGATCACGCGGATGCCGCGCGCGCGGCACACTTGCGCAATGGCGGCCATCTCCTCGGGCGGGATCACGGTGCCGGTGGGATTGGCCGGGCTGGCCAGAATCAGGCCATCGGGCGCGGGCTCCATCGCGGCGAGCGCGGCAGCGGTGATGTTGAAGCGTTCGTCGGGCCCGCATTCCAGCTCGACCGGCTCCATGTGCAGGCTGCGCAGCGTATTGCGATAGGCGACATAGCCGGGCCGGGCGAGCGCCACGCGCGCACCGGGAGCAAACCGCAAGGTCAGCGCCATGACCAGCGCGGGCGAGGCCCCGCAGGTAAGTATGATCTGCTGCGGCTCGACGCTCAGGCCGTCACTGTCGGCATAGGACCGGGCGATCCGTGCCTTGAGCGCCTGACTTTCCCAATAGCCCATCGGGTCGGTCGCCAGCACATGCTGGGCCTTCTCGATCGCCTTTGCCGGGGCCCCGGTCGAAGGCTGGCCGAATTCCATGTGGATGATCGAGCGCCCTTCTCCGGCAAGGCGATGGGCCAGGGTGGAGACGGCGATGGCGTGGAACTGGTCGATGCGTGCGGTCATGCCTGCCCGTACCACGAAACCCCGCCTGTCGATAAGTGGCCGTCAAAACAGGCACGAAAAAAGGGGCGGATTGCTCCGCCCCCTTGATCCTTGTTCCCGACGTGGCGTTCGGGAGACCGGCTCTTACTGCGCCTTCCCGAAGGTGGCGTAGCCCTCGTTGCCGACGAAGCCGAACTTGGTCACCTTGGATTCGGTGATGATCTTCAGCAGCTGGTTGGCCCGCTCGTAGCTCGCAGCGCCGTCCGGCTGGAACTGAAGTTCCGGTTCCGGGCTCATCGCCTTGGTCGCCTGGAGCAGCGAAACCAGATTGCCGTCAGTCACCGGCGAACCGTTCCAGAGAACCTGGTTGTCCTGGGTGAGGATCAGCTTGTTCTTCACCGGGTCAACAACCGGGTTGTTCGTAGGCGGGGACGCCTGCGGAAGGTTCACGTTGACCGAGTGCGTGGCCACGGGGATGGTGATGATGAACATGATGAGGAGCACGAGCATGACGTCGATCAACGGCGTCGTGTTCATTTCCATCATCGGCGAGCCATCGTCCTTGCCGCCGCTCATTGCCATGGGATTTACTCCTGTTCGCGTGTGCGCCCTGATCGGGAGCCGAGCGGCTTAGCCGTTCGGATCGACCGGGGTGGAGATGAAGCCGACCTTGGGATAGCCCGCGGTCTGCACGTTGTAGATCGCACCGGCGATGCACTTCCAGGGGACGTTCACGTCGCCACGGATGTGCACTTCAGGGATCTTTTCCGGGTCCATGTTGGCCGCGCCGCCTTCACGCTTCACGATCGCGTCGAGGCGATCGAAAGCCTGCTTGTACAGCTCGTTGTTGTCCACCGGGGTCACGTTGTTGAAATAGACGCGGCATTCGCCGGTCCGGCTCGATCCGGCATAACCGGGTTGGCCGGGGCTACGGCCAGCGTCGTCGGTCGTGACGACGGCGAGCAGCAGGTTCTCCACCTTTTCCTGGCTCTCTTCCGAGGCCAGAACCGGAACCTTGAGCTTCTCGATGGTCTGGATCGCAACCGGAACCGCGATGAGGAAGATGATCAGCAGCACCAGCATCACGTCCACGAGCGGCGTGGTGTTGATGTCCGACATCGGGCGTTCTTCTCCGCCAGCGCCGCCTACAGACATTGCCATTGGTTACATCCTATCCGATTGAAGCCACGGGAGGGGCCGGGGTTTGGGCTGGAAGGCCGCCCCGGCCATGACCCGCGTTCTGTGCGGACAAGACCGGCGACAGGGCGCCACCGGTCTTGCAGGTGACAGCTTACTTCTTGACCGGAGCAGCAGCCGGCTTGGCAGCGGCAGGAGCCGGACCAACCGCGGGCTTCACAGCGCCCTTCGAGGTGATGTTCGCCAGAACGTCGGTCGAGAAGCCCTGGAGCATCTCGGCGATCTTCTTGTTGCGCGCCTGGAGCCAGTTGTAGGCAAGCACGGCGGGAACGGCGACGAGCAGACCCAGCGCGGTCATGATCAGCGATTCACCGACGGGGCCGGCAACCTTGTCGATCGAGGCCGAACCGGCCAGACCGATGGCGATCAGGGCGCGGTAGATGCCGACCACGGTACCGAACAGACCGATGAACGGAGCGGTAGCACCCACGGTGGCGAGGAAGGGCAGGCCGCCAGCCAGCTTCGAGTTGATCGAAGCTTCCGAACGGGCGAGCGAACCGTGCAGCCAGTCGTGGGCTTCCAGGGCGTCGGTCATCTTGGCGTGCTGGTCTTCAGCGGCAAGGCCGTCGTCGACGAGCTGGCGCCATGCGCTGTTCTTGTCGAGCTTGGCGGCGCCTTCGCGCAGGCTGGCAGCGCGCCACATGGCGGCGATCGCCTTGTACTGACCCATGATCTTCGACTGTTCGAGGAACTTGGTGAACAGGATGAAGAACGAACCGAACGACATGATGCCCATGATGGTCACCGTGGCGTACGAAATGAACCCGCCGGCCTGCAGGGCTTCGACGAAGCCGAACTTGTTCTGCGGGGCGGCATCAGCCGCAGCAGCGGCAAGCGTCTGGATAAACATTCGGGTCTTCCTCTCAAGAATTCGATAGCAAGTGCAAAAGAGGTGCAGCAGGACGAAGGAGCGTCCCGGGATGGGCGAAGGACATCAGTCCTTCGGGATCTCCCAGCGCACCGAGCTGCTGAAGGTACCACCAACCGGCTGGCCATCGCGGCTGCCCGGCTTGAAGCGGGCGCGACGCATCAGGTTCTCGCAAGTCGCCTGATCGAGATCGGGGCTGCCCGACGAACGCGTGATCGCGCAGTTCGAAGGCTTGCCCGACGCGTCGTAGTCGAGGCGGAACGAGGTCGTGCCGGTGCGTTCCTCACGCAGGGCGCGCGACGGATAGTCGTTCGTCGTCACCCAGGTGCCCGGATTACCGCGCGGCGTGCCGGGAACCGGCGGCGCAGCAGGCGGCACAGGCGGCGCGGCC
>DQVI01000105.1 GCA_015661825.1 Novosphingobium capsulatum | reverse complement strand
CTTCCGATCTGCCGCCACCACCCCCGCCGCCCCCGGCCGAGGCGCTTTGCGCGCCGCTGCCCGTGCCCGCGCTCTTGATCCCGGAAATGTCGCTCGCGGCAAAGTCGGAATGCTTCATCGGGATGAAACCTTCGGGCCATTGCACCTGATTTTGCGTGGGCACGACCACACGCGGCGGGCGCGGCGCGGAAGCGGCCGCCGCGGCCGACGAGGATGCTTTTTGTGGGGCCTGCTGCGCGGCCTTGGGGGCCGGATTATCGCTCTTTTCCCCGCGCGCGGCGGTCAGGTTCACCGCCGTGAGCGTGCCGCCCTCGTGCCTGGCCGGGGGATCGTAGAGCCCGACCGACCACAGCGCCGCCAGCAGCAGGAGCGACATCGCCAGTGCCAGAACGAACGACAGGGGGCGGCGGCGGGGATCGGCACCATAGCGCCCTCCCCCTTCCGCAAGGATCTGGTCTTGCATCGAGGCTCCGTCACGCAGGGCAGCGCCCGCCGGGGGTCATGCCCTATACCATGGGGTTTCAGGGCAAAACCCTCGATAGCCCGGTTCCCTTCGCGGATAACGTGAAAAATTGCACAGGAATGCGCGATGCCTCTGGTATGACCTCTGGTATGACAGGCCCATACGGGCATCATGCCTGTCGGGAGATAGCATCCATGTCTTTTTCAGGACGCTGCGCCTGTGGCGCGGTGAGCGCGACGATTTCAGCCTCGCAGCCGGTCACCGTGCGCCAGTGCTGGTGCCGCCAGCGCCAGCAGGCCGCCGCCGGTGGATCGACCAACAACGCGATCTTCCCTGCCGAAAACGTGGAACTGACCGGCACGCTGGGCACCTTTTCCTATGTCGCGCCTTCGGGCAACACGCTCACCCAGTTCTTCTGCCCGGACTGCGGAACGCCGGTCATGGCGCAATCGTCGGGGCGGATGCACTTGCGCACCATGCGCCTGGGCTTCCTCGATCCGGGCCACGGGCTTGAGCCCGAAATGGTGATCTGGACCAGCGAGGCCCCGCCCTGGGCGCAGATCGATACCCGCGCCCAGACGTTCGAGGGCCAGCCGCCTGCCCCACCCGTTCCGGCTCAATAGAGCAGGAACGGCGCGCGCTGCTCTTCCCATGCCTTTTCGTCGGCCCCGGCCATGCGGTCGAGGTCGGCGGGGGATGCCGCGCGATCATCGACCCATTCGCGCAAGGCCGGGCCGCCGTTGATCACGTCGATCGCCAGCTTGTCGAGCACGTATTCATAGGGAAAATCGCGCCAGAGCGGATAGTCGGGCGCAAGGTTGCGGATCGCCTTGAAGGCCAGCGCCTGCGCGCGCCATGGCCGGAATGCGCCATGGTCATAGAATGCGCCTTCCGGGTGCAGCATGAGCGCGTGGCACAACGTGCCGACATGCTTGTGGAAGGTCGGCTCGAACCAGCATTCGCGAATCGCGGTGCCTGCCAGCCAATCGGGCGCGAGGCGCTCCATTTCCGCGCGAACGGCCAGCGCGTCGAGGTCGGGCGCGCCGAACAGGACTTCGAGCGGGCGGGTGGAGCCGCGCCCTTCGGACAGGGTCGTCCCTTCGAGCATGACCGTCCCGGCATAGGCACGCGCCATCGCCAGGCTCGCCGCATTGGGGCTGGGGTTGATCCACAGGCGGTCGGTCGGCCAGCCAAAGCCGGGCGCGGCCTGGGGTTCCCAGCCTTCCATCGTGACGACATGGTAATCCACGTCGAGGTTGTAGTGGGCGATGAACCAGCGGCCCATTTCGCCCAGCGTCATCCCGTGGCGCATCGGCATCGGCCCGGCGCCCACGAAGCTTTCCCAGCCGGGCACCAGTGTCAGCCCCTCGACCGGACGCCCGGCGGGGTTGGGCCTGTCGAGCACCCAGACCGCCTTGCCCGTGCCGTGGCAGGCTTCGAGCAGGTAGAGCAGCGTGGTGACGAACGTATAGATCCGGCAGCCCAGATCCTGAAGGTCGAACAGGAAGACATCGGCAGTGTCGATCATCGCCGCGCTCGGGCGGCGGACCTGCCCGTAGAGGCTGAACACCGGGATGCCGAGCGTGGGATCGCGATAGTCGTCGGTCTCGACCATGTTGTCCTGCTTGTCGCCCTTGAGCCCGTGCTGCGGGCCGAAGGCGGCGGTCAGGGTCACGTCGGGGCAGGCGGCCAGTGCGTCGAGCGCGTGGGTAAGGCCTTGCGTCAACGAGGCGGGATGGGCGACGAGCGCCACGCGGCGGCCTTCGAGCGGGCGGCGCAGCGCGGGCGAGGCGAGCAGGCGATCAAGTCCGGTCTTCATGGGGCGAGCGGTGCCTCAAGGCGCACGGCGAAGCAAGCGGCGTGGTGGAAATCGGCCTTGCCCGGCCCATGGGCGAGCGCCCAGTAGGACTTCGTGCCGCCTTCCTCTTCGAGCACCGCCGTCAACCCCATGCGGCAGGGCAGCGTGGGCAGGCAGGCCCTTGGCAGGACCGCATCGAAGATCAGCACGTCCTGCCCGGTTCTTGCGGTCAGCACCGGCTGGCGCGGCAGCGGCCTTGCCGCCATGCCCTCGCGATAGGCGTCGAAATCGTAGGCGGCCCAGCGTTCGGATGGCGACAGGTTGAATTCGCAGTAGCTGCCCTGCGCCGCTTCGCTGTCCTCGGCCAGGAACATCTCGAAGCAGGTCGTCTGCCACAGCCCGTCGGCCCGGCCCTTGCCCGCGAACGGAGGCACGACGAGCCCGCGCGCGCCTTCCACCCGCCAGCGCAGCGAAAGCCAGTTGTCGTCAAGGCCAATGACCCGCGCGGTAACCCCGCGCAAGGACCGGGGCGGATGATCGGGATGAGGCACAAGCAGCGCCGGTTCCAAGACACGTCCTTTCATGCTAGGCGCCCCGCTCCACTTCGAGGCGATCATGACCGAATACAAGTCCGACCTGCTGCGCCTGCTCTCCGAGCGGGGCCATATCCACCAGTTGACCGATGCACAGGGCCTCGATGCTCTGGCGAACAGGGAAATCGTGGTGGGCTATAATGGCTATGACGCGACCGCGCCATCGCTCCATGTCGGCAACCTGGCCTCGGTCATGCTGCTGCGCCGCCTGCAACAGGCCGGGCACAAGCCGATCGCCCTGATGGGCGGCGGCACGACCAAGATCGGCGATCCTTCGGGCAAGGACACCAGCCGCCAGATGCTGACCGAAGAGCTGATCGCCAGCAATATCGCCGGCATCCGCAAGGTCTTTGAGCGGCTGCTGACTTTCGATGACAGTGCCAGTGGCGCGGTCATGGTCAACAACGACGACTGGCTCTCGAAGCTCGGCTATATCGAGATGCTGCGCACGGTGGGCCCGCACTTCACAGTCAACCGCATGCTGACCTTCGATTCGGTCAAGCTGCGCCTCGACCGCGAACAACCGCTGACCTTCCTCGAATTCAACTACATGATCCTTCAGGCCTACGACTTCCGCGAACTGGCGCTGCGCCATGGCTGCCGCCTCCAGTTCGGCGGGTCGGACCAGTGGGGCAACATCGTCAACGGCATCGAACTGACCCGCCGCATGAACGGGATCGAACTGTTCGGCGCGACCACCCCGCTGCTGACCACCGCCGATGGCGCCAAGATGGGCAAGTCGGTCAACGGCGCGGTCTGGCTCAACGAGGAAATGCTGCCGAACTACGATTTCTGGCAGTTCTGGCGCAACACCGACGACCGCGACGTGGGCCGCTTCCTGCGCATCTTCACCGATGTTCCGCTCGACGAGATCACCCGCCTCGAAGCGCTTGAAGGCAGCGAGATCAACGCGGCCAAGGAAGTCCTCGCCAACGAGGTGACCGCGCTGATCCGCGGGCGCGAGGCCGCCGAGGCCGCCAAGGCCACGGCGCAGGCCACCTTTGCCGGTGGCGGCCTTGGCCAGGACCTGCCCACCCACGAAGTGGCCGATGGCGCCATCGGGGTGATCGACGCGCTCCTCGCGCTCGGCTTTGCGACCAGCCGGGGCGAGGCCAAGCGCCTGATCGCGGGCGGCGGCGCCCGCCTCGATGGCGAGCCGCTGCGCGACGAGGCTGCGGTCATCACCGTTGCCCAGGAACGCCGCCTGTCCTCGGGCAAGAAGAAGCACGGCATCCTCAAGCCCGCCTGAGCGGGCCCGCCCGGCGCCCGAACACCCCCCATACCTGCACCTGAACCGGCCCGCGCAAGACACCGTCCTGCGCGGGCCAAACATTTTGGCACACCGGAATATCCCGCAAAAAAGACATATCATCCGATAGAAGTGAAAGAGAACGCACCGCATTTACGAAATATAAGCCATTTCGATCCATGACTGCCTCTCCCGGATTCTCTAACGCGGACAGGAGGAGCAATGTCTGGCGGAGCGCAGCTTTCAGTAACCGACTTGCGCCGCGCCACGCGCCATCCGGTCGACCTTCCGGTCATTGGTGAACATCGCCGGCTCGGCGATATCATGCTCAACATTGCCAATGTCTCGACAACCGGTTTTCTTGTCGTGCAGGTGCCCGATCTCGGGCGCGGCGAGCGGGTGACGGTGCGCCTGCCCCAGATTGGCCGGATCGAGGCCTTCCTCGTCTGGACCGACGGGAGCCGCGCGGGTTTCCAGTTCGAGCGGATCATCCGGCAGGACGATTTCGCGAAGATGATCAGGCAGCTTCAGCCCAATGCCCGCCTGCGCGGAAAAGGCTGAACGACAGCCCCTGCATCCCGTGAAAAACTCAGCAGGTGTCAAGGAATTGTTCGCTTGGCAAACGGTCGGGCCACTGCCACACACACGCTCGTGTCTACCAGCCCTCCCTCCCTGCCCGAGAGCGAACTGACGTCCCCCTTCCAGATCGCGGATTTCCGCCGTTTCTGGGTCGCCCGCCTGTTTTCGGTGCTGGCGACATCGGGCATGGTCGTGGTGCTGGGCTACCAGCTCTACGATGTCGCCCGCAGCCAATATGGCATGGGCATCAAGGAAGCCGCGTTCCAGCTTGGCCTGCTCGGGCTCGTCCAGTTCCTGCCGCAATTCGTGCTGACCCCGGTTTCGGGCCTCGTTGCCGACCGCTTCGACCGCCGTCTGGTGACCGGGCTGACGATGATCCTCGACACGCTGGTCGCGCTCATGCTGGCGCTGGCGACGTGGTTCGGGGCGCTTTCGCTGCCGCTGCTGTTCGCGCTGGCCGCCGCCCATGGCACCTCGCGCGTGTTCATCGGCCCGGCGCTTTCGTCCATCGCGCCCAATATCGTGCCTGCCCCGCTGATGCCGCGCGCCGTGGCGATCAATGCCATGGCCTGGCAGATCGGCTCGATGGGGGGCCCTGCGCTGGCCGGCGTGCTGTTTGCCGCCGCGCCCAGCGCGCCTTACGCACTCTCGACCGTCCTGCTGGCCATCGCGGCGACCGGCGCGCTGGGCATCCGGCGCATTCCGCCCCCGGCGGAAAACCGCCATGCCCATCCGCTGCGCCAGCTGGCCGAAGGGTTCCGCTTCGTCTGGCACGACCGCTTCCTGCTCGGCTGTGTCACGCTCGACCTGTTTGCCGTGCTGCTGGGCGGGGCGACCGCGCTGCTGCCGGTCTATGCCCGCGACATCCTGACCATCGATGGCCATGCGGTCGGCTCGTATGGGCTGGGCGCGATGCGCGCGATGCCCGGCCTTGGCGCGGCGCTGGTCGCTGCGTTCCTCTCGCGCCGTCCGGTCGAGCGCGACGTGGGCGCCAAGATGCTGATCGCGGTGGCCCTGTTCGGGGCGGCGACGGTGGGCTTTGGCCTTTCGCGCACCTTCGCGCTCTCGCTGCTGATGCTCGTGCTGATCGGCGCGGCCGACATGATCTCGGTGTTCATCCGCTCGACGCTGATCCAGTTGCACACGCCCGATGCCGTGCGCGGGCGGGTCTCGGCCATCTCGGGGCTGGCGATCTCGTGCTCGAACGAACTGGGCGACATGCAATCGGGCGTGGCGGCAGCACTGCTGGGCGCGACGGGGGCGGTTGTCGTGGGCGGGATTGGTGCGATAGTCGTTACCCTGGCCTGGGCCGTCGGCTTCCCCGAACTGCGCCGGGCCCGCACATTTGCAGCCAAATACACTTCCTGACCGCTCACCATCCAAGGAGCACACGCGACATGAAAGCGGATTCCATTCTCGCCACGATCGGCAACACACCGCATGTTCGCCTGTCCCGCCTGTTTCCCGACCACGAGGTATGGGTGAAGAGCGAGCGCACCAATCCGGGTGGCTCGATCAAGGACAGGATCGCTTTGGCCATGATCGAGGCCGCCGAAGCCGACGGCAGCCTGTCGCCGGGCGGCACCATCGTCGAGCCGACTTCGGGCAACACCGGCATCGGGCTGGCCATGGTGGCCGCCGTCAAGGGCTACAGGCTCGTGCTGGTCATGCCCGAATCGATGTCGATCGAGCGCCGCCGCCTGATGCTGGCCTATGGCGCCAGCTTCGACCTCACCCCGCGCGAAAAGGGCATGAAGGGCGCCATCGAGCGCGCCCGCGAACTCGTCGCCTCCACCCCCGGCGCATGGATGCCCCAGCAGTTCGACAATCCCGCCAACGTGGCAGCGCACGTGCGCACCACCGCGCAGGAAATCCTGGCTGACTTCGCCGACAGCCCGATCGACGTGCTGATCTCGGGCGTGGGCACCGGCGGACACCTGACCGGCTGCGCCGAAGCGCTCAAGCCGCACTGGGCGGGCCTCAAGGCCTATGCGGTCGAACCCACGCTCTCGCCGGTGATCTCGGGCGGGCAGCCTGCGCCCCACCCGATCCAGGGCATCGGCGCCGGGTTCATTCCGGGCAACCTCCACACCCGGTCGATCGACGGGGTGATCCAGGTCGATGCCGCCGACGCCAAGGACTGGGCCCGCCGCGCGGCGCGCTCGGAAGGCATGCTGGTGGGGATTTCCTCGGGCGCGACGCTGGCCGCCATCGCCAGCAAGCTGCCCGAACTGCCCGCCGGATCGCGCGTGCTGGGCTTCAACTACGACACCGGCGAGCGTTACCTCTCGGTGCCCGATTTCCTCCCGGAGTAAATGACGTGACGTTTGAAACCATCGACTATGCCCATGGCGATGTCGCGCTCAAGGGGCGGCTCGTCCGCCCTGAGGGCACCCCGCGCGGCGCGATCCTGATCCTGCCGACCATCGCCAACATCAACGCCAACATGGAACGGCGCGCGACGATGCTGGCCGATCTGGGGTTCGTGGCCATGGTCGCCGATTTCTATGGCGAGCCGGTCGAAAGCTTCGAGGCCTCGTTCCCGATGGGCAATGCCCTGCGCGCCGATGTCGATCACTATCGCGCGCGCCTTGTCGCAGGGCTCGACGCGCTGGCCAGCGCCGCGCCGGGGCTGACGCTCTCGGCCATCGGCTATTGCATGGGCGGGCAGGCCGCGCTCGAGCTGGCGCGTCTGGGCGCGCCCATCGTGCTGGCGGCCAGCTTCCACGGCATTCTGGCCACCGACCGCCCGGCCACGGCGCAAACCCCGGTCAAGGCACGCCTGTTCATCAGCCACGGCGATGCGGACCCGCTGGTCCCGCGCGAGCAGGTGCTCGATTTCTGGAAGGAAATGGATGCCGCGGGCGGCAACTGGCATTTCCACTCCTATGCCGGGGTCAAGCACGGCTTCACCGACCCTGAAAGCGACGCGCGCGGCAAGGATTTCCTCGGCTACAGCACGAGCGCCGATCGCCAGTCATGGCAGGCCCTCGCCGCGCTGCTCGACGAAATCTACGCCTGATCCGACCCGGTGAAGGGGCCCCCGGCCTGATCCGCCGGGGCTCCTTCCCCCTCCCCGCCAGCTTGCCCGAGGCCCGCTTCACGCGCGCGGAGCATGGCGATGAAGCTTTCCAGTTCGGTGATCGTGGCGGCAATGTCGTGCTGCTGGCGGTGGAGCACCGCGATCCGCTCCTGACACTTGGCGATGGTCACCCGGCGCTGCTGCGCGCGCCCGTCGCCCAGATCATAAAGGTCGATCATCTCGCGGATGTCGGCCAGGCTGAACCCGACATTCTTGGCCCGCATGATCCAGGCCAGCCGCGCGCGGTCGCGGCGCGAATAGATTCGCGCCGTGCCCTGCCGGGTCGGCGCGATCAGGCCCTCGTCCTCGTAGAAGCGCAAGGCGCGCGCCGTGACCCCGAATTCGGCGGACAGGTCGGTGATCGTGAACTGTTCACGCTCCAGAGCGTCCGGGCGATCAAGATGGCCAGCCAGATAGCCGGATTCAGGGCTATCCGGTTCCGGGCCATCCGGGCCGGGTGAAGGGGGCGCTTGCTCCATCCCCCCTCGATAACCCGCAGCTTACGTAAACGTCAAATACCGAACGCGAATCAGCCGTCACACCGTTCAAGCGTGCCGTCCGGGGTGATCCGACGATAGAAGCAGCTGGTTGCCATCGTGTGGCAGGCAGGCCCGGCAGGCTCGACCCGCAGTTCGAGCGCGTCCTGATCGCAATCCACGCGGATTTCCAGCACCTTGAGCACATGGCCCGAAGTCTCGCCCTTCATCCACTGCTTCTTGCGCGAGCGCGACCAGAAGTGGGCAAGGCCGGTCTCGCGCGTGCGGGTGATCGCCTCGGCATCCATGTGGGCCAGCATGAGCAGCCTGCCGGTGCGATGATCGATCGCCACGGCGGTCACGAGTCCCTGGGAATCGAAACGCGGCATGAAGGCGGTGCCCTGTTCGCGCTGCGTGGTTTCATCGGCGGACGAGGCGCTGGATGGCGACACGATGTGAGGACTCCCTTGCTCTGACTTGTTCTGACTGGGGCCCGGACCGGTCAAATGTTGCACGATAACCACAACAGAGGCGCAAAATCGGGGCTTTTCGCCAGTCCCCCTTCCTTCTCCCGATGCAATCGTCAAGAAAGAAACTGCGGTTTGAGGGAACCGCGCACTGAACCGCCGCAAGGCGACGCGCAAGCGCCAAAGTTCAGGGAGACGCGAGGGAACGGGTGGATGGTCGATCTTCCAACCAAGGAAGGCGGCGCTACCTGAAGAGTTCGGGTGGCGGGGTTACGGTCAGGGCCGAGAGGGAAACCCCGTCAGTCACGAATTCTGTCACAATTGACGACCTGTAAAAGGGGGGCGCCAGCAAGTGGGAAGGCTGGCACAATCGTCTTCGTATTCTCAAGGTTTCATGAACGAGTTCGTCACGACGACGCCCGGTTCCGCAAGGTTCCGGGCGTTTCGCCATCTGCTGGCCATGTTGCCGCCTCCTCCAGGACGCGGGCGAAGCACACGATCCGCACGGTCCTGACCCCCGCCGCGCGCAAGGCCCGCACGCAGGCATCGCTGGTGGCCCCGCTGGTCAGCACATCGTCGACCAGCAGGACTTGCGCCCCCTTCAGAAGGCCCGTGCGCGCGGGATTGGCGCGGATCGCGCCTGCCAGCACGGCGGCCCGTTCCTTTGCCCCCAACGGCCCGAGCGAGGGCGTGCGGCGCGGACGGACCAGCGCATCGACCACCAGCCGCGCGCCGGTCGCCCGCGCGATG
>DQVI01000233.1 GCA_015661825.1 Novosphingobium capsulatum | reverse complement strand
GGGCCTGCTCCGTCGAGGAGGGGGCAGACTGGGAGGGGGCGGGTCGGGACGGTTCCTGGAGGGGCTCTGCCATGGCTCAACCGCCTAGCCCATGGCGGGCGCCACTGGAAGGGGGACTTGTGCCCAGTCAACCGGGCGCCAGCCGGGAGTCAACCGGGCGCAAACCGGGCGCCATCACGGGGCGTTTCGGGCCGCTTTGTCCCGCGCCGGGGACATGCCGATCTTGTTGCATTGCAGCCGGAGCAATTAACGGGCACAATCATGGTGAACGCACGTTATGGAAGGCCGGGTGCCCGCAGCGCACAATGGCCGGGCATGGTGGCGCCGTACAGGTCGTATACGTTTAGGGTGTATACGCTGGCGGTCATCGGTCTGGCGCATAGTGGGTCTATGCGATGGGCACCGGGTGTTCACGGTAACCTGTCGCAGGCCATGTCATCCTGAGCGGATGGCTGGTCGCCGACGCCAGAGAAAGGCTGTCTCCCGTGCTCTACAAGGCTTATGAAATCCAGCGCTCGCTGATGAATGCGAGCAGCGCCTGGGCCTCGATGATGGTCGACATCCTCAACGACCCGCAGATGCCGTTTGCCGCTTTCGGGCCGATGCAGACGATGGCCTCGGCGCTCAATGTCTTTGCCCATGCCACCGCGCCGCGCGGCAAGCCCGCTTTCGCGATTCGCACGGTCCATGTCGACGGGCATACCCATGCCGTCCACGAGACGACCGTGGTCCATCGCCCGTTCGGCGATCTCAAGCTCTTCACCCACGATGGCCTGCCTGCCGATGCGCCCAGGCTGATGATCGTGGCGCCGATGAGCGGCCATTTCGCCACGCTTCTGCGCGGCACGGTCGAGCGCATGCTCGAACGCGCCCACGTCTACATCACCGACTGGGCCGACGCGAAATACGTGCCGCTGGCCGAAGGGCACTTCGACCTCGACGACTATATCGACTATCTGATCGGCTTCCTCGAACACATCGGCCCCGGAGCCCATGTCATGGCGGTCTGCCAGCCTTCGGTGCCTGCCTTTGCGGCGACGGCGGTGATGGGCGCGAAGAAGCATCCGTGCCGTCCGCTCACCCTGACGATGATGGGCGGCCCGATCGACACCCGCGAGAGCCCGACCGAGGTCAACGACCACGCGATCGCCAAGCCCTTCGTCTGGTTCAAGCACAACATGATCACCACCGTGCCCGAAAACTATCCGGGCGCGGGGCGGCAGGTCTATCCCGGCTTCGTCCAGCTCACCAGCTTCATGTCGATGAACCTGGGCAGCCACATGATGAGCCATTACAAGCTCTTCCAGCACATGGTGCAGGGCGACGGCGAAAACGCGGATTCGACCAAGAAGTTCTACGACGAATATCGCTCGGTCTGCGACCTTCCGGCCGAATTCTATCTCCAGACGGTCGACGTGGTGTTCCAGCAGCACGCCCTGCCGCAGGGCGAATTCGTCCATCGCGGGCAGGCGGTCGACCTGGGCGAGATCACCGACACCGCGATCCTGTGCATCGAGGGCGAGAAGGACGACATCTCGGGCATCGGGCAGACCCGTGCCGCGCTCAAGGTGACGCCCGGCGTGCCCGACGAAATGAAGCAATACTACCTCGCCGCCGAGGTGGGCCACTATGGCATCTTCAACGGTTCGCGCTGGCGGAACCGGATTGCCCCGGTGGTCGAGGCCTGGATGGCGCGCTTCAACACGCGCGATGATGCGGCTCAGGGCAGTGAAGGGCAGGGAAAACCGCGTGGCGGTGGCAAGCTGTCGGCGGTAAACTGAAACCGGAAAAGGGTTTTTCAGGGTTTGTCGGGCGGGCTTGCCGGGGATTGTCCGGCAGGCCCGTTCGCCTTTTCGAGCTTGAGGCAATCGAGGATCTTGGCCCCGGCCATGAACACCGCGCCTGTTGCCGCCAGAAACAGCAGCTTGCCGCCAAAACCGGGGAACCGCGCCAGATAGGCCTGCCCACGCTCGACCGCGCCGAGCGCCAGCGCGTAGATCACCGCGAAGGCCTCGAACCGGTTCTTGATCATGAAAAGGCGAGCTATCTTGCCCAGCATGGTGCTGTCCCTGATGTCACGACTGCAAAAGCGAAATTAACAGTTCGGTAACTGTTACGCAAAAACCGTGCCAAGGCAGCAAACTAGGGCCGTAAACAGGAGCTGCCCGGGCCTGTCGGTCTCGCCAGTGTAAAATCTGGCGACACCGGGGCCCGGTTTCAAGCCATCAGGCCAGCTCTTTCAGATCCAGAACGGCGAGAAGTGCCTCCCGCGCGGCGATTACCTGCGCGGCCAGCGCCGGGGTGCCCAGATCAGTGGGGGCGATCTGTTCGGGCCAGTGCGTGGCGACGACTTCCTCGATTCGGCTGATCTTGTCGGCATCGAGCAGGAAGCGCGGATCGACCGTGGCCGGATCGGCGACAACCCGCAGGCGCAGGCAGGCCGGGCCCCCGCCATTGGCCATCGACTGGCGCACATCGACCGGCAGGACGTGGCGGATCGGCCCGTTGCCCGCCAGCATCGTTTCGAGCCAGCCGCGCACAGGCCCGTTTTCCCAGGCTTCGAGCGGGATCACCAGCGCCATCGCGCCATCGGGCAGGGTAAGAAGCTGGGCATTGAACAGGTAGGACTTGATCGCATCGGCAAGGCTGACCGCGCTGGCGGGCACGACGACGATCTCGGCCTCAGGCAGGGCGGCGCGGATGGCTCCATACGTGCCTTCCGGGTCGGCAAACGCCTGTTCGTGGGTGAACAGCACGCGGCCATTGGCGACGGCCACGACATCGTTGTGAAAGGCCCCGGCGGCAATCGCCTCTGGCGCCTGCTCGACAAACAGGCAGCGTGCCGGATCGAGGCCGTGAAGGCGGGCGACCGCGCGGCTGGCCTGCTCGTGCTGGCGCGCGGGGAACGCGCCGCCCGTGCGGCCATAGACGAAGATTTCGAGGCCCGGCGAATCGTGGTCGGTGGCCATGCGCATGTGGTTGGCCGCGCCTTCGTCGCCAAAGCAGGCGGGCACGGCGTCGTGGACCACGAAATGGGCGCTGTCGGCAAAGGCGAGGCGCAACTGGCGCACGGTATCGGGCCATTCCTGCGCGCGGTGGGGCATCGTGACGAGGTTGGCGGCGGTCAGGTGGCAGCGGCCATCGGCGGTGTCGGGCGCGGGGCTGACGGTGGCGGCATTGGCCGTCCACATCGAGCTGGCCGACCAGGCCGCCGCGCGCAAGCGGCGTTCGGCTTCATCAGTCGGTTCTTGTGCCATCAGGCCCAGCGCATCGAGAAAGGCACCGTTGGGGCGGGGCAGGGGCACGAACAGGCCCTGTACCAGCCCGAGGCCGAGGTTGTGGCGCATCTTGGCCAGCCCTTGCAGCGCGGCGGCGCGCGGGGCCGAGACCGCGCCGGCATGGGCCGCCGAAGCGAGATTGCCCAGGCTCAGCCCGGCATAGTTGTGGCTGGGGCCGATGAGGCCGTCGAAGTTGATTTCAACGCGTGCCATGAAGGGTCAGTCCTGTTTAGCGGGCAACATGCCAGACGGTGTCGCCCTCGCGCACGGCGAGGGCCGTGGCGGCGCCGGGGGAAAGGATCAGGCCATCCTGTCCGTCTGCCACTTCGGCCAGTGTGCAGCGGAAGCTGGCGAGGCGCCCGGTGGCGACCAGCGCCTGACGGATCGGGCTCCGGCTTTCGGCGGCGATGCCTTCGGGCGGGGCGATCTGCGCCACCGGCTCGGCGCGGGCCTGTGCGATCGAGCGCACCTGATCGGTCCGCGCGGTCATCGTCGGGCCGCCGTCGAAGATGTCGACATAGCCTTCATAGGCAAAGCCCTCGTTCTCCAGCATCCGCATGGCCGGGCGGCCATTGGGGTGGGGCATGCCGATGGCCGTGCGCGCGCTTTCGGGCAGCATGGCGACATAGACCGGATGCTTGGGCATCAGGTCGGCGATGAACTGGTTGCCGTGGAGGGCGTTGAAGGTGTCGGCCTCGTGGAAATCCATGCCGAAGAAGCGCCCGGCCACCCCGTCCCAGAAGGCCGAGCCGCCGCGCTCGTCGATCACCCCGCGCAATTCGGCGAGGATGCGCGGGGCAAACCGGCCCCGGTGCATGGCGATGAACAGATAGCGGCTGCGCGCCAGCAGCAGGCCCAGCCCGCCCGCCCGCTCGCCGGGGTGGAGGAACAGCCCGCCCACCTCGCTCGATCCTTCAAGGTCGGTGACGAGGTTGAGCATCTCGGCGCGGAATGTGCGGGCCAGTTCCTTGGAATGCTGGGTCAGCGTGGTCAGCCGATAGGAATAGAACGGCCCGGTGCGGCCCACGCAGGCAAAGATCTGCGCCGTGCCGCGCGCTTCGTCGGTCATCGTGTTTTCGAGGATGGTCACGAACAATTCGTCGCCCGGCCCGTCGGGCAGGCTCTCGCGCCCGTCGGCATAGGCGGCGGCGGCGCGTTCGAGCTTCGCGCGCAGCGAGGCGCGGTCGGCGGGCAGGTTGGTAAAGCCGCTGCCGCCCAGCTTGGCCAGTTCATAGAGCGATTCGAGGTCGTCGACCCGCGCCGCGCGGATGCGAAAGGTCATGGGGATTATTCTCCTCCCGAAAGACGGTGCAGCACCAGCGCCGAAAGCGCCGCGCGCTCGGCCAGCGAGGGCACGATCAGGAATTCTTGGGTAGAATGGATCGCCCCGCCGCGCACGCCCATCGTATCGACCACCGGCACGCCGAGCGCGGCGATGTTGTTGCCGTCGCACACGCCGCCCGTGGCCTTCCAGCCGATGGTCTGGCCCAGCGCCGCGCCGCATTCGCGCACGAGCGCGAACAGCGCCTGCGCGGGGGCGTCGAGCGGCTTGGGCGGGCGGCTGATCCCGCCGTGGACATGGATGGCAACCTCGTGCGCGCGTTCGACCGCCTCGACCGCTTCGCCCAGCGCGGCGGCAAAGCCTTGCGCATCCTCGTGCGTGGCCGGGCGGATGTTCCAGCGCAGCACGGCCTTGTCGGGCACGACATTGTTGGCGCTGCCCCCGTCGATCCGTGCCGGGTTGACCGAAAGCCCGGCGCGGTGGAGCGCCTTGAGCCGCAAGGCGAGGTCGGCGGCGGCAACCAGCGCGTTGCGCCCCTCGTCGGGGTTGCGCCCGGCATGGGCCGAGCGGCCGGTGACAATGGCCGAATAGTTGCCGCTGCCCGCCCGCGCGCCCGCCAGCGTGCCATCGGGCAGGGCCGAGGGTTCGTAGGTCAGCGCGGCGGCCTTGTCCGCCGCCAGCCGCGCGATCAGCGGTGCGGACGACAGGCTGCCGGTTTCCTCGTCGGCATTGATCAGCACGTCATAGCCCACGCTGGCGGCCATGGGGCTCGCCTCGAAGGCGGTGAGCGCGGCGAGCATGACCGCGATGCCCCCCTTCATGTCGGCCACGCCCGGCCCGACCAGCGTCTGTTCGTCGGCCCAGACCTGATGCTGGAACGGATGGTCGGCGGGAAACACGGTGTCCATATGCCCGGTCAGCAGATAGCGGCGCGCGGCCTCCGGGCGGACGGAGACGACCAGATGGTGCCCGTGGGCGAGGGGCTGGACCCGGCCATCTGCGGTGATCGTCTCGACCGGGGCAGGCGCTTCGAGCCGGATGGTGCCGGGCAGCACGGCAAAGGCCTGTGCCAGCAGGGCGGCTTGCGCGGCCAGACCGTCCAGATTGCGCGTGCCGCTGTTGACCGCGCTCCATGCCTGCACATGCGCGAGCATGGCGGCCTGCGTTTCGGGCAGGGCAAAGGGGGCGAGAAGGGCCTGCTGGGTCCGGGAAAGCTGTTGCATCGGCAACCGGCCTAGCCGTTCCCGCCGCCGGGGTGAAGGCCCCTCCGTCAGGCCTGCGGCCAGACACCTCCCCATTGCATGGGGAGGATCAGATCCTCCCCGCTGGCGGGGAGGGGGACCGCCCGCGCAGCGGGTGGTGGAGGGGAATGCCCGGCCAGTCCCCTCAAAAGGTTGCAAAACACGCCCGAATCAGGCAAAAGCCGATCCGTTCCTCCCCAGGTTCCATCGACAGGCATCACGTTTCAGGCACTTCCACGTGCCAGCACGTTGTTTTTCCTGTATGCCCGATCGCATAAGGCCGATCGACTGACAAAGGCAGATGACCATGGGTGAGTTGACTGAATTCGCTGATCTGAGCCCCCGCACCGACCGGGCCGGATTGCAGGTGGATGCCGCACTGGCAGACTTCATCGAAACCGCCGTTCTTGCGCCGCTCGGCCATGATGCGACCGCGTTCTGGGAAGGCTTTGCCGCGCTGGTGGCGCACCATGCGCCCGTCAACCGCGCGCTTCTGGCCAAGCGTGACGATCTCCAGGCCCGGATCGACAGCTGGCACCGCGAGCGTGCGGGCCAGCCGCACGACCCGCTCGCCTATCGCGCGTTCCTCGAAGAGATCGGCTATCTGGTTCCCGAACCGGCGCCCTTTGCCGTTGCCACCACCGATGTCGATCCCGAGATCGCCACGATGGCCGGGCCGCAGCTGGTCGTTCCGGTCCTCAACGACCGCTTCCTGCTCAACGCCGCCAATGCCCGCTGGGGCAGCCTCTACGACGCCTGGTACGGCACCGATGCGCTCGACGCGGCGCCGGCCCGTCCCGGCGGCTATGACCCGGCGCGCGGCGCGGCGGGTGAGTAGGAAACCACATGGATCAGATGGAAGGATACTTAGCAAGAATAAACTTCTGGAGAAACCTGAATAAGGAACT
>DQVI01000011.1 GCA_015661825.1 Novosphingobium capsulatum | reverse complement strand
CGCCGCGCCGCGCTCGGCCAGCGCCCGCCGCACGAGCTGGGCCGCCGTCGCGCTGGCAAAGCTTTCGCCGCGCACGATCTGGGCAATCGTCGTGCGCAGCGAGGTATAGGCCAGATGCAGCCCGATCTGCCACAGCCGCCGCTGGGGGCCGAGGCTTTCGTCGAGCAGCAATTGCTCGTTGTGGCGGTCATAGCGCGAAAGCGCGCCCATCATCACGCTGGCGGGCATGGCGCGCACGCGCACCCCGCGCGTGCGCAGCCATTCGGCGGGGCGGTCGCTTGTTGCCGGGCCTACAGCTTCAATTTCGCCGGCCAGTGCCTCGGCCTCGGCTTCCAGCGTGGCGAACCAGTGGCCGCGCGCGGCCAGAAACCGTCGCGCCTCGCCTTGCGGGTCGCTGGCCGGGGTGGCGGCATGGGCCTCGCGCCCTTCGGCCAGCGCCTGGCTGGCGCGGGCATGGGCGCCATGGAGGCGCAGCAAAGCCTCGGTAATGCCCGGATAGCTGGTGGCGACATCGGCCACTTCGAGCGCGGGAAGGTCGATTTCGGCAAACAGCGGATCGCGCAGCGCCTCGGCCAGACGGCGGGCGTGGTCGTCGCGTTCCTGTGCGGCCAGATCGGCCATGTCGAGCCGGTAGGTCGCGGCCAGCCGCAACAGGAGGTCGGCGGTCAGCGGGCGCTGGTTGCGCTCGATCAGGGCGATGTAGCTGGGCGAGACGCCCATTTCCTCGGCCATGGCCTGCTGGGTGAGCCCCAGTTCGCGGCGCAGGCGCTTGATGCGCGGGCCGAGGTAAAGCGGGCGGGACGGGGCAGGAGGACGCGCCAAGGGAGATGCTCCGAAAGAGTGCAATGCGGCGATCTTGTCACGCCTGTACAACTTTACAAGCATAACCTGTAAAGTTTGACAACAAGACCCCGGAGCGCATTCCGCGACTCACCCCGTTTGCCTATTTCCTGTCTCAACGGAACAGACACGAAGTCACCGGAAGGGATAGATGCCATGACCTACCAGCAAGCCATCACCGAGGCCGACCGCACGATCACCCCCAACACCCACTGGGATGGCATCGCGGCCGAATCGGTGGCCCGCATGCGGCTTCAGAACCGCTTCCGCACCGGCCTCGACATCGCCCGCTACACCGCCGGGATCATGCGCCGCGACATGGCTGCCTATGACGCCGACCCCGCCAACTACACCCAGTCGCTGGGTTGCTGGCACGGCTTCATCGGCCAGCAGAAGATGATCTCGATCAAGAAGCACTTCGGCACCACCAAGGGGCGCTATCTGTACCTCTCGGGCTGGATGGTCGCGGCGCTGCGCAGCGAGTTCGGTCCTCTGCCCGACCAGTCGATGCACGAGAAGACCAGCGTTCCGGCCCTGATCGAAGAACTCTACACGTTCCTTCGCCAGGCCGACGCCCGCGAACTCAACCAGCTTTTCCGCGACCTCGATGCGGCGCGTGAAGCCGGCGACCAGGTCAAGGCGGCCAAGATCCAGAGCGAGATCGAAAACCACGAAACCCATGTGGTTCCGATCGTCGCCGACATCGACGCCGGTTTCGGCAACGCCGAAGCGACCTATCTGCTGGCCAAGAAGTTCATCGAAGCGGGCGCCTGCTGCATCCAGATCGAGAACCAGGTCTCGGACGAAAAGCAGTGCGGCCACCAGGACGGCAAGGTTACCGTTCCGCACGACGACTTCCTCGCGAAGATCCGCGCGGTGCGTTACGCCTTCCTCGAACTGGGCGTGGACGATGGCGTGATCGTGGCCCGCACCGACTCGCTCGGCGCTGGCCTGACCAAGCAGATCGCCTTCACCCGTGAAGCGGGCGACATCGGCGACCAGTACAACGCCTTCCTCGATTGCGATCCGGTCGATCCGGCCGCTATCGGTCACGGCGACGTGCTGATCACCCGCGACGGCCAGCTGATGAAGCCCAAGCGCCTGCCTTCGAACCTCTACCAGTTCCGTCCGGGAACCGGCGAGGACCGTTGCGTGCTCGACTGCATCACCAGCCTCCAGAACGGCGCCGACCTGCTCTGGATCGAAACCGAAAAGCCGCACATCGGCCAGATCGGCGGGATGGTCTCGCGTATCCGCGAAGTGATCCCGAACGCCAAGCTGGTCTACAACAACTCGCCCAGCTTCAACTGGACGCTCAACTTCCGCCAGCAGGTCTTCGATGCCTGGGCTGCCGCTGGCAAGGACGTGAGCGCCTATGACCGGGCCCGTCTGATGAGCGTGGACTATGATACGACCGATCTGGCGGCAGAAGCCGACGAACGCATCCGCACCTTCCAGCGCGATGCCGCCCGTGAAGCCGGTATCTTCCACCACCTGATCACGCTGCCGACCTATCACACGGCCGCGCTCAGCACCGACAACCTCGCCAAGGAATACTTCGGCGAACAGGGCATGCTGGGCTACGTCAAGGGCGTGCAGCGCCAGGAAATCCGTCAGGGCATCGCCTGCGTCAAGCACCAGGCCATGGCCGGGTCGGACATCGGCGACGACCACAAGGAATACTTCGCTGGCGATGCGGCCCTCAAGGCTGGCGGCGCCGACAACACGATGAACCAGTTCGCCGCTGCCTGATCATCCATCACCGATCCGGTTCCGGGACTTCCCGGTACGGGGCCGGATCGGTGAAACGGATCGAGCGATGCGTTCTGTAGGAATACCCGGATAAAACGGCCAAAGCGTTAATCGCCAGACCATTAGGCAAAAATGACGCAAGGCCACCCACAGCCAAGTACAGGAGAAGGACAATGGCTGAACCTGCTCGTGCCCGCGCGGTCCTTTCGACCGAGGACTTCAAGCTGATCCGTGAGGCGGTGCTGCACTACCTCAAGGAAATCGAGGACAAGCCTGAATCGGTGAAGTTCTCGCACCTCTATCACCGCCTCGGGAGCGCCATGGGCCGCTGAGCCCGCGCGAATATCCGAAGCGCACTTTGCAAACTGTCGCTTTTCCTGGGGAGGAAAGGCAAGGCCCGCCGGACGCCATCGCGCCCGGCGGGCCTTCTTTTTTGGGCCTGTCGGGATGGGGAGGGGCTCAAAAGGGATTCTTGGGCCCCCTTCAGTTTTTCTCGAATGACCAATATCAACCAAAAGAGTAGAGATGATGCATCGGCTCCAACCGGTCGCGGCTTTTGATCCAGCCAGCTTGCTCCGCGAAACCAAACGCTAAAGCGCACGAAAATGAGGCCGCGTGGCCAGGTTCGTGTTCGGCCCTGTGAAAAGGAGAATACGACGATGTCCGTTTCCACCGCGCTTGCCAAGGGCCGTCGCCGCCCTTCCGCCCTCCGTTCCTCCCGCCCGGCATCCCTCCTCGCTGTCCCGCCGCTGCCGCATCCTTCGTGGCGGCTTCAGGGTGCAGCGCGGCCGGTCGGTGACAAGCCCCGGTCGGGGGAGGATTTTTTCCGCCGACTGGGGCTTTGATTCCCGCTTTTTTCGCCTTGCCTCCCTGTCATGGTTTGATCACGATAAGCCCATGAAGTCTGCCCTGATCATCCGCCACGTTCCCTACGAAGGGGTGGCGGGCTATCGTCGCCCGATCGAGGAGGCCGGATATACGGTCGACCGTATCGATGTCTGTGATCCGGCCTTCTCCTCGCTCGACCTGCGCGAGCCCGACCTTCTGATCATGATGGGCGGGCCGATGGGGATCTATGAACAGGCCGAGCATCCGTGGATTCGCTGCCAGATGCGCCGCCTCGCGCTGCGCCTCGAAGCCGACCGCCCGACGCTGGGGGTCTGCTTCGGCGCGCAGATGATCGCGGCGGCGCTTGGCGCGGATGTCTATCGCGGTCATGCGAAGGAAGTCGGCTTCCACGCAATCGAGGTGCTCGATGCGGAAAGTCCGCTGCGCCATCTGGCCGATGTGCCGGTGCTGCACTGGCACGGCGATACCTTCACCCTGCCGCCGCGCGCGGAACTGCTGGCGTCGAGCCATGTCTACCCGCATCAGGCGTTTCGCTGCGGGCGCAATGTGCTGGCCCTGCAATTCCACGCCGAAATGGGCGAAGACCCGCGCTTCGACGCCTGGGTCGAGCAGTCGCCCGAAGACATCGCGGCAGCGGGCCACACCCCTGAAAGCCTGCGCGCCATCCACGACCGCCACGGCGCCGGGGCCGTCACCGCAGGCCGCGCCATGATCGGCGAATGGCTCTCCACGCTTCAGTAGATCCTCCCCGCTTGCGGGCCAGCACGTCCTGAAGATCCTCCCCGCGTGCGGGGAGGTGGCAGCCCGCAGGGCTGACGGAGGGGAAGCAGCGCCGCCCCCTCCACCACCCGCGGCGCGGGCGGTCCCCCTCCCCATTGCATGGGGAGGAACGCAGGCTGTCAGGCTTGGTGGAAGTCTGCCAACCGCCTCACCGCTTCCTCCAGCATGGCGGCTGGCTTGCAGTGGCACAGCCGCACGATCTGTCGCGGCGCATCGGGGCCTTCCCACAGCGCGGAGAGCGGGATTGTCGCCACCCCCGCTTCGCGCACGGCGCGTTCGGCGAAAGTCATGTCGTCAAGTTCGATCCCGCTGCGCGCCAGATCGACGCAGGAAAACCACGTCGCCACATTGGGCAGTACGGCAAAGCCCGCCTGCGCCAGCCCTTCGTTCAGCACCGCGCGCGAGGCAGCCCAGGCGCGCACCTGCCCATCCATCATCGCATCGTCGGCCAGCCCTTCGGCCAGTGCCCATTGCAGCATCGGCGGGGTGGTGAAGGTCAGGAACTGGTGGGCCCGGCCGACCACGGTGGCCAGGGCCGGATCGGCCACGATCCAGCCCACCTTCCATCCGGTCGCGCCGAAGATCTTGCCTGCCGAACCGATCTTGATCGTGCGGTCGGCCATGCCCGGCTCGGCCATCAGCGAGCGATGAGCAGGAGCGTCGAAACGGACCATTTCCCAGACCTCGTCGCAGATCGCCAGCAGGTCTGCCTCGACGCACAAGTTGGCGAGGGCTGCGCGTTCGGCGGGACTCGCGACGGTGCCGGTGGGGTTGAGCGGGTCGTTGAAGATCAGCGCGCGGGTGCGCGGGGTGATCGCGGCGCGAAGGGCGGCGAGGGGCAGGGCCCATGCGGGCGGGGCAAGGGGCACGAAGACCGGAACACCGCCAGCCCGGCGGACCAGCGGCGCATAGGCATCATAGGCAGGGGCGAGGACCAGAACTTCGTCGCCCGGCTGGATCGTCGCCAGAATTGCGGCCGCCACGGCCTCGGTCGCCCCTGAGGTGACGATGACATGCTCGCGCACCAGGTCCAGCCCCTGCCGCCGCCGATAGAACGCGGCAATCGCATCGCGCAGTTCGGGCAGGCCAGCCATGGGCGGATATTGCTGTGACCGTTCGCGCAAGGCCCGCGCCGCCGCCTCGGCCAATGCGGCAGGCGGTGGATCATCAGGGAAACCCTGCCCCAGATTGATCGCGCCCGCTTCACGGGCAAGGCCGGACATATGCTCGAACACGGTGGTCGGCATGGCGGCATAAAGCGGATGACAGCGGGCAGCAGGATCAATCATGCCCGATTGGTAAAACGGGCGCCCCCCGAAGAAAAGAGCCCACCGCCGCAAGCACCCATGCGCCGGGATGAATGGGGTCGAAGGGGCGATGGCCCCTTCCTTCCCCCTTGTTCTTCTTCGGGAAAAATCAGTGCGCAGTCGCCGGATCATACCCCGGATAGAGCAACTTGATATCCTCGGGCGCATGGCACTGTTTGACCGCCGCCGTGGCATGGCGCAGCCGCTCATCGGTCAGCGAGGCATTGGACAGCGCATGCAGACGCTCGCGCCCCACTTCCTGCGCGGTGAAGGGCTTGGTTCCGGCCGGCACGCTGTTGCCGCCCAGCACGAAGACGACGTAGTTCATCAGGTCGGCCAGTTCGGCGTTGTCATGCAGGTGGCTGTGGGCAACATTGGGCAGGCGGATCAGATAGGCGCGGGATTCGGGCGTGCACATGAACCAGCCGACCCGGCCCATCAGCTCGGGCAACTGCGCGGGAACGGTGCTGCCGTTGACGCCGTGGCAGCCGCCGCAGTTCTCGATATAATCGACGCGGGCCTGGTTCGGGTCTTCCATAACCGCCTGCGGCGCGACGGGCGCCCCCGCGTCATGGGCGGCGCTGAGCCGCGAGGCGAGACCTGCCGAGAGCGTGGCGGTGGCGATCAGCAGGGCGATGCGAGCGGTACGCATGGGTGCTGGCTCGCGGTCAGGCTGCGCCGACGAGGACGGCGGTGGAGCAGTGATATTCCATGCTCTGTGTCCCGAAGCACCAGATGATGTCGTTGTTGAGCTGGGGCACGTAGATCTGGGTCTCGCGGTCGGCGTTGTCGCAGTTGCACTTGTTGCAGTAGGATTTGCCGCAGCAATCGCGATAGGCGATCAGGTACGACTTGCCATCCTCGGGGTTGACGCAAGTGCCGACCCACGAAACCGGCGAAGGCTCGGCACCGGGCGGGCAGGTGTGGATGCCGCCCCCGCAGCAGGTGCACAACGAACCGTCGATTGCGCAATAGCGCCAGTAATCGCACTTGGTGTCGTCGGTCACTTGTGCGCCGCGGGCGAACGTCGTGCGCGATTCCGAGGCGCGGTCAGGCTTGGCGGGCGCGGCCTGCGCGCGGCTCACGGGAAGGACCGGGAAAACCGGCGCTGCGACCAGCGCGGCGCCCAGACGGGCCAGAATGCCACGGCGCGATGTGCCCCCGGCGAACCGGCGCAGCATCTTTTCCCCCATGGCGTCGGCGTTGAACTGGATCATGATCGAAGCCCCTGCTTGAATTCGATGAGTGGCGTTTCAGGCGCCTTTTCAGGCAACTGCACCATGGATGCGGGCGACATAGTCCTGCACTGAGTGAACCCCCATTTCATGGGCGATCACCAGGCTTTCGAGATGCTCGCGGCTGTTCACCAGCCCCTTGGAGAGGACGACGCCATGGTCGTCGAGCAGCACGGCATAGGGCAGCTTGCCCACGGCATAGGCCTGGCCCACTTCAGGGCCGTTGATGAACGGATAGGCTTCAAGGCCGTGGCGGGCGATCATCTCGCGCTGGGCTTCGGGGGTGTCGTCGCCCACGAAGGTCAGCGCCACGCGCTCGTCGCGGGCGAAGGACTTGGCCATCGGGATCAGCGCCTTGCACAAGGGGCAGCTGGCCGAGACGAACATCAGCAGGCGCAGTGGGGTGTCGTGGGCGGCGCCGCCCACGCTCACCGAAGCGCCATCGAGCGTTTTGGCGGCCACGGCCTGCGCATTCGACCCCACGGAGGGGCCACCGGCGGTGGTCAGCGCCCCGGCAGGCGCCACGCGCATGTGCAACACGCCAACCTGGCGGGCAAGGGCGAGCAAGGCCAGGCCCATCAGCGCGATGACCACCCAGGAAATCCCTTGCGACACGATCAGAGCCGTCATCATCGAACTTGTACCTCCGCGCGAGGGAACCGCAGCAAGGCTGGTGCAGCCATGGCCGTCAGCGCCAGAATCGCGTTGAACAGGTGAAACAGAAGGAACAGGGCAAAGCCGCCGCCCAGCGCGACCCAGCCCGCGCCCGGAACGGCATCCGGCAGGGCGCGCAGGCCGGTCGAGGCAGGCAGGCTGGCCGGAACCAGCAGCAGCCCGAGCAGAATATTGCGCAGCACGAGCGGCTTTCCGAGCGGCTGGCGCAGCGCGCTGTGTCCGCAGCCGCAATCGATATGGCTGCGGCCGCGGGCGATATTGATGGCCATGGCCCAGGCAAAGACCAGCAGCAGCGCGATGGCCGAGTCGCTCGCCAGCGGCAGGGCGGGCCCGGCCATGCCTGAAACGCCCAGACTGAGCAGCGCGCAGCCCAGACCCAGCTCGGCCCATGGCAGGATCATGGCCACGGGCGCAACGAGGCCCTGGGGCAGCAGGCGATAATTGGCAACGACACCGGGAAACAGCGCGCGATGGCGCAGTTTGCCCGTTGCTGCGCCCGCGAAGATCAGCCCCACGCCCACCGCGCCGGTGCGCCCGATCAGGGCGAGTGCCCCGCCTGCCTGGGTGAGGGTGGCCAGATCCGTCACTTGGGTTCAACCACCGTGATCACGCCGCTTCCGGCATGGTCGAGCTTGTAGAGTTGCTTGCCGGTGGCCGGATCGAAAATGTAGACGTTGCCGTCCTCGCCCGCCGTGATCAGGCGAGGGCTGGCTTCCTGGGTGACCTCGATCTGGCGGGCTTCTTCGGGCAGGGTCATGCGCTTGACGACCTTGCGGCTGGCCATGTCGAGCTGCCAGACTTCGGTGTTGCCCGCCTTGTGCGACCAGAATTCACCCATGTGCATCAGCACGTAGAGCTGGCCGCTGGCGCGGTGGAGCGCCATCTGCTGGCTGCCGCCGGGGAACCAGTCGACCGTGTTGGGAGCGGTCGTGCCCTTGGGCACGCCGGCGGCTTCCTGAAGCGAGAAGGGCGCGGCGACGACCGGCTTGGCGCCGAGCTTGGCGACATAGACATTGCCGGTGTAGCTGAGCATCACCAGTTCGTTTTTCGTGGCATCGTTGATGTAGTTGTCGAAGATCGGATCGTCGGTCGCCGAAAAGAACGGTTCACTGCGTGTGATCTCGCTTTTCGGGCCGGTCAGCGCGAGGGTGGCCAGCGACCCGTCGGAACAGAGCGCCGAGAGGCCGACGCCCGGATTGGGGGTGAGGCTGGCACAGCCGGGCAGCTCGATGGTCTTGACGAACTTGCGCGCGACGAGATCGACGATGTTGACCGACGAGGCCGGGCTCATGTTGTAGACATAGCCAAAGCGTCCGTCGGGGCTGATCACGAAATTGTGCTTGCGCCCGCCGACCAGCAGGCGGCCGGGAATGGTGATGTCGGCCTGATGCTTGAGGTCGATGCTGTCGAAGACCGAGACATAGTCCTGCCGCGTGCCGCGCATGCCCTTGGTCCAGAGCGTGGAGGAAACGTAGTAGAACTTGCCGAGCGGATCGAGCGCGAGGTCGGTGAGTTGCGGGGTCTCGACATGGCCGAGCAGCTTGCCTGTGGCGGTATCGTAGATCGCCGAGGAGGCCTCGGTGAAGCCCCGGTTGATGAAGAACCAGCTGGTCTTGGGTGGCTCAAGCTTTGCCACCTCGGACTGTTCGGGCTCGACCGAAGCGATCGGTGCGGCATGAGAGGCCTGGCCGGTGGCGAGCAGGGCCAGAGCCATTGTTGCAGTTGCGAAGAAACGTCCCTTGATGGCAGCAAACGTCATCGTGGCCGACCCCGGTTTGAATGTGGCAGCCCGCAGCGGTTCTGAGGGCGGAAGTGATCCCGTGAATGAAGGGCTTGATGACGAGGGAAGAATTGCGGTTCGAAGTGTGCCCCCGCCCCTGATTTCGCCCCCGTCATGACATCCTTCGTTACAGGAAGAGACTTGTTGATTGCCCATGTACAGTCAAGCTCCATTCACGGGTGTCAGGCACTTTTTTGGCCATCTGGCATCACATGGATGCGGTCTCCTCCGTTTCCCGGCCGTGCGCATGAACCGGCGTGGCGGGAAAAGTCCCCGTCGCGACAGGCGCGACGGGGAAGGTGCAAGGAGAGCGGAATGCAGGTCAGTAGCGTACCGAATACTTCAGGCCAAAATACTGTGGCTTGATCGGCATCGTGCGCGATGAACCCGAGCAGTATTCGATGGCGCAGAAGGTGTTCTTGGAAAGCTGGCCGCGCCGGTCGAACATGTTCTCGATGAAGGCGGTCAGTGTCCAGTTGTCCCGCGAGATCCCGGCCGACATGTCGAAGCTGACGAAGCCGGGGGTATTGCCCAGAAGGCTGTTCTTGTAGGTGTCGAGGTTGGACGTCGACATCGTCTGGGCGTGCATCGTCAATTGCGCAAAGTCCTTCACCGAGCCCCAGTCGCCATCGTAGCGGGCCGTGAGCTGGCCCTTGAAGCGCGGCTGGCGGGGCAGGCGGGTGCCCTTGGCGGCGGCGACGGCATCGGGGTTGTCCGAGCAGTTGCTCAAGGGGACGAGCGTTGCCGGATCGAGCGCGCAGAAATCCTGCGTGAGCGCGGCGTTGTTGTAGGCGCCCGACCCGCTGATCGTGAATTTGCCTAGCTTGAGGCTGAAGTCGGTCTCGATGCCATAGACCCGCGCGGCGCCCGCGTTGACCGTGCCGCCATTGCCGAAATAGCCGAGCGGAATGATCGTGTACTGGATGCCGGTCCACTTTTCATAATAGATCGCGGCGTTCCAGCGCAGGATGTTGTTCCAGTTGGTCTTGAAGCCGATTTCGTAATTGGTCAGCCGGTCGGCCTCGTAAGCCTGCATTTCGGCCAGCGAGTTGACCCCGCCGGGGCGGAAGCCGGTCGAATAGGTGGCGTAGACCATCTTGTCGGGCGTGACCTGCCAGGCCAGGCTGAACTTGTGGGTCTCGCCGGTTTCCTTGTAGTGGGGCTTGTCGTTGTTGATGCAGGTCAGGCGCTGGTCGGCCGGGAAGGGCAGCGTGCAGCCCAGGCCGAGCGCGAGCGAAGCAACCCCCGAGAAACCGTAGACCGAGTTGTTGGCCTTGAACCCGCGCACCCCGGCCGTGGCCTTGAGGGTCGAGGTGATCGGGACCGTGCCTTCGGCAAAGATCGCGTAGTCGCGGAATTTCTGGTCGAGATCGACATTGTAGAAACCGTCGCGCTTGATCGCCGGGTTCCATTCGCAGCCATTGTCGCACGAAGTGGCCAGATCGATCTTCGAGAGACCGGGGATCTGGTAGTCGTCGTCGTTGGACTGCTTCTGGTACTGGAAGAAGGCGCCGACGGTGAAGTCGAAGCCCCACGACTTGGGCACCGAAAGGCGCAGTTCCTGGGTAACCTTGCTCTGCCAGATACGGCCGATGTAGGACTGGGTCGGGTTGATGAAATTCCCGTTGTGGTCCTTGAACTTCAGGTAGTTCTCATAGCCCGGACCGAGCTGGTCGTAGTGGACCGAATAATAGGTGTAGTCGCTGGTGTTGTCGATCTTGCGCTTGAAGTAGCCCGACGAGGACACGAGGTCGAAATCGCCGATCTTGCCCTTGATGGTCAGCGAGGCCTGGAGCCAGCGGTCGATGTTTTCGGTCGGGCTGTAGTCGTGAACCTTGAGGTCACCCACGCGCGGATCGTAGTTGAAGTAGCCCTTGGCATCGAGGTGCTGGAAGGTGATCGAGGGGTAGAATGCCCAGTCCCCGGCCTCGATCGTCATGTTGATGCGACCGCCATAGCTGTCGACCGGGTTGTAGTCTTTCTGGACGAGCGCGGCATTGTCGACGGTGTAGGTCGTATTGGGGTCGTTGTCGCCCAGCTGGTAGGTGTAGGTGCCGTGGGTGTTGTCGATATAGCCACCCTCGTGATCGTAGAACCCCATCATGCGGATGGCGATATTGTCGTTCACCGGGATGTTGACGAAGCCTTCGACCATAGCGCCGGGCTGGCCCTTGCCATAGGCATCGACCTGGACATCGTATCCGGCCTCGAACTTGCCGATCTTGGCCTTGTTGGTGATGATGCGCAGCGTGCCGGCGAGCGAGCCGGCGCCATAGAGCGTGCCTTGCGGGCCCGAGAGCGCCTCGACGCGCTCGATGTCGTAGATGTGGACTTCGGGCATGCGCGCGGGCGCGGAAATCGGCACGTCGTCGAGATAGGTGCCGCTCGTCGAGAGGGAGCCGCCATCGACCGCGATGCCGCGGAAATAGACCTCGCTCTGGCCCGGCCCCAGCCCCGAGAAGCTGACCGAGGGCAGCAGGCCGGCATAGTCGGCGAACGAGGTGACCTGATGCTGGGCCAGCGTTTCGGCGCCGAGCGCCTGGATCGAGATCGGGACTTTCTGGAGGCTTTCGGCGCGGTGCGTGGCGGTGACCACGATCTCGCCCAATCCGCCCGTGCTTTGGCCATCCGCGCTCTGGCCGCCTCCGCTCTGGGGTTCGGCAGGGGTGGCCGCAGTGGCGGCGGAAGGTGCCTGTTCGGGTGAAGGGGCCGCGTCGGGCGCGGCGTCTGCGGCAAAAGCGGCCATCGGCACGGCCATGCTGGAAAGGACGGTAGAGGCGCCCAGAATGCTGAGCATGCGCCTCATCGGCGCCCGTCGTTCAAACACCATTGTTTCATGCCCCCTGATGGCCTGACGTTTTTGTTTGTCCGCTTTCCTGCAAACGGCGGTGTTGTTCTTGTTGTTGTGTTTTTATGCTTGTCTGAAACTTCGTTGGTGATCTTGCTGTTATGGGCCATTCCGGCGTGAACTGTGATCGCCCGCAAAGGGCGGGCGGGCGCGGGTGAACCATGCCGTCCCGACCCGTGGTCGCAACGGTGCGCTGCACCGCGCCGGTGCAGCAAAGGATAGAATTGAATGAGCCCCGGAATGTCGTGTGGCATACCGCGTTGCGGCATGATTGTGCATGACTGTTCGGGAGTGAATAGTGCCATCGAATCCGGCACTGTCAATATGCAATCGCAATCTGGCATCGCAGATTGTACTCATCTGCATCATTTGGATGCGTGCAGGTGCGTTTCGCGGTTGCGTAATCCTCCGGGCCTGTCATGCTTTGCGGCACAGAACGGGCGCCGGGGAACAGGTGCCGGAGACCATGTGGAAGGCGGCTGCGGATGGTGGAAACGGCGATGGCTCGGGACGTTGCACGGGGGAATGATGCTGCGGGCGCCGGTGGGGCGACCGGCACGCTCGAAGCAGCTCTTATTCACGCCGGACGCCTCCTTGCCCGCCAGCCGTTGATGGCCCTTGCCCAGGCGCGCGAGATTCTGCGGGTCGTACCCGGCCATCCCCATGCACTGTTGATCGAAGGGCAGGCTTTGCGTCTGGCCGGGCGCCCGCACGAGGCCCGCGTGGTGCTTGAAGCATTGGTCAGGGATCAGCCGCGCGCGGCTGCCGCGTTCACCGAACTGGGCCTTGCGCTGATCGCGCTTGAGGGGGAGGCGGAGGACGCTTCGCTGCGCAGGCAGGCCATTGCCGCCTTGCGCCGCGCGGTCGCGCTCAAGCCCGATCTCGCCCATGCCTGGTATGCCCTTGCGGGCCAGTTGCGCGCCGCCGGGGAAGCCGGGGAGGCTGCGCAAGCCGAAGTGCAGGGCATCGAGGCTGCTTCGCGCGATCCGCTCCTGCTGCGCGCGGCCATGGCCATGGGCGAGGGGCGTCTGGACGAGGCGCTCGCCATGTTGCGCCAGCGCCTTGGCGCGGCACCCGGCGATCCGGCGGCGCTGCGCCTGCTGGGCGAAGTGCTGTGGCGCAAGGGCGAAGTGCAGGAGGCACTCGATCCCCTGAGGGCCGCCGTGGCGCGGGCACCGGCCTTTGTCGCGGCGCGTGAATTGCTGGTGCGCGTGCTCGCGCTCGGACCCGATGTGGGCGAGGCGCTCGACCATGCTGCGCGGCTGGTGACCGATGACCCGGATCATGGCGGCCATGCCATGCTCAAGGCCTCGCTCCTGGTGCGGATCGGCGATCAGGAGGGCGCGCGCGCGCTCTATCGCGGGATCATCGCCCAGGATCCGGGGCGTCCGCGCGTCTGGCTCAACCTCGGCCATGTCGAGAAGACGCTGGGCAATCAGGCTGCTGCGGTCGAGGCCTATCGGCGGGCGGCGGCCCTCGATCCGGCGACCGGGGAGGCCTGGTGGAGCCTCGCCAACCTCAAGACGGTGCGGCTGGGTGAAGCCGATATCGCGGCCATGCGTGCGGCACTTCCGCTCGATTGCGTGGGCGACGAGCGCGCGGACGACATCGCGCAGCTCCACTTCGCGCTGGGCAAGGCCCACGAGGACGCGGGGCAGGCCGAGCAGGCCTTTGCCCACTATGCACGCGGCAATGCGCTGCGCCGCGCCGGGCTCGATTATGATCCGGCGCGCACCGAACGTGCGGTGTCCGATCACGCCGGGCTGTTTACCGCGCCCTTCCTGCACACCCGCGCGGGGCAGGGCTGTGCGGCGCCTGACCCGATCTTTGTCGTCGGCCTTCCGCGCAGCGGTTCGACGCTGGTCGAGCAGATTCTCGCCAGCCATTCGCAGATCGAGGGCACGATGGAACTGCCCGATCTGATGCTGATCGCCGATCGCCTGAAAGGGCGGGTGGAAGACGGCGAATTTCCCGATTTCCCCACCGCGCTGGCCGCGCTTTCTCCGGCCGATTGCCGCCGTCTGGGCGAGGAATATATCGAGCGCACGCGGATTCACCGCAAGACAGACCGGCCCTTCTTCATCGACAAGATGCCCAACAACTGGCAGCATGTGGGCCTGATTGCGATGATCCTGCCGCAGGCAAAAGTGATCGACGCGCGGCGCCATCCGCTGGGTTGCTGTTTCTCGGGCTGGAAGCAGTATTTCGCGCGCGGGCAGGTGTTCAGCTATGACCTGAGCGAGATTGGCCGCTATTATGCCGCCTATGTCCGCCAGATGGCCGCGTTCGACCGCGCCGCGCCCGGACGGGTGCACCGCGTGATTTATGAGGACATGGTCGCCGATACGCCCGGACAGGTGCGCGCGTTGCTCGACCATCTGGGTCTGCCCTTCGAGGAAGGGTGCCTGTCGTTCTGGGAAAACCGCCGCGCGGTACGCACGGCCAGTTCGGAGCAGGTGCGCCGCCCGATCTACACCGATGCGGTCGACCACTGGAAGCTGTTCGACCGCTGGCTCGATCCGCTGCGCCACGCGCTCGGCCCGGTGCTGGAAAGCTATCCCGTTCCGCCCGAGGCCTGACAGGCTTCGGGCAGAACGGGCCGATACCGCGGGTCAGGCCGCGATCTTGAGCGTCACGTCGATATTGCCGCGCGTCGCGTTGCTGTAGGGGCAGGTCGCGTGGGCGCGGTCGACCAGATCCTGGGCTGCCGCCGGATCGACGCCGGGGAGGTGGATGGTCAGGGTGACGGCCAGTCCGAAGCCGCCTTCATCGCGCGTGCCGATCGAGACCGCAGAATCAATCGCGACATCGGCGGGAACGCGCGGCAGCGCCTTGTCCTGCCCGGCGACGAACTTGAGTGCGCCGATGAAGCACGCGGCATAGCCTGCGGCAAACAGCTGTTCGGGATTGTTGCCCGCGCCATTGCCGCCCAGTTCGGGGGGCGTGGCCAGCGTGATCGCAAGGTCGCTGCCCGCGATAGTGGCGCGGCCGTCGCGGCCACCGGTGGCATGGGCATGGGCGGTGTAGAGGGGCTTGATGGTCATGGAACTATCCTTTCCTGCATTAATATCGATAACGATTAAATCGTATGCGATCTAAATGAGCCTGAGCAGGCCCGGAGTCAAGACCTTGCGATTGGATCGTGTGCGATTTATCTCGTGCGTCATGGACGAGACCCTTCCGACCCAAGCAGGAGAGCCCGCGATGCCGGCCTCTCCCACCGGCCCGATTCTGGTGGCCCATCTGGCCCAAAACGGCGAGCGGCTCGCGCCGGGCACGGCGGGGCGGCCTTTTTCCAACATGTTGTGCTTTTCGGTCTATGCGGCCCAGCTCGCGTTCAACCGCCTCTACAAGCAGATCCTGGCCCCGCACGGGCTGACCTATCTGCAATATCTGGTGCTGGTCGCGCTGGCCGAGGCGCAGGAACGCGGCGTCGACCGGACGGTGGGCGAACTGGGCGAGGCGCTGTTTCTCGAATCGAACACGCTGACCCCGCTGCTCAAGCGGATGGAAGCCGCCGGACTGGTCGCCCGTCGGCGCGATCCGCGCGACGAGCGGGTCGTGCGCGTAACCCTGGCCGAGGCGGGGGCAGGGCTGGTCCGGGCGGTCGATTGCGTGCCGCTCGATGTTCTGGCGGCCATCGACATGCCGGTCGAGAGGCTGGTGAAGATGAAGGACGAACTGGACCGCCTGTCTGCCGAACTGCGCGAGGCGGGCGCCTGATACCACGAAAAAAAGGCCGCCCCCCGGATGAGGACGGCCTTTCATGCCTGTGGTGTGCAGGCTGGGCGGGCTCAGGCGGGAATGCCGCTGATGGCCTTCACTTCCATGAAATCGCGCAGGCCATAGAGCCCGCCTTCGCGGCCATTGCCCGATTGCTTGTAGCCGCCGAACGGGGCGCCCGGCATGGGGCCCCAGCCATTGACCGCGACCATCCCGGCACGCAGCGCGGGCACGATTTTGGCCGCCTGCGCCGGATCGCCGGTGATGCAGGCCGAAAGGCCATAGGGGGTGTCGTTGGCGATGGCGATGGCTTCATCGAGGGTATCGTAGGGAATGATCGTGGCGACCGGGCCGAAGATCTCTTCCTGGGCGATGCGCATCGCAGGGGTGACATCGGAAAACAGCGTGGGCGCGATGTAGTAGCCCCGGTTGACTTCGGCGGGCAGGTCCACGCCGCCGCATTCCAGGCGGGCGCCTTCGTCGATGGCCGATTGGATCAGGGCGCGGATCTTTTCGTGCTGGGCCTTGTTGACGACCGGGCCGAGGTGATCGCCTTCCTGAAGCGGATCGCCGACTTTGGCGGCGGTGTACATCGCCTTGACCACGGCGACGGCTTCGTCCTGCCGGGCGCGGGGCACGAGGATGCGGGTGGGCGAGATGCAGCTCTGGCCGGTGTTGACCAGCGGGCCCGAGGCCGTGGCGGGCAGTTGTGCGGCGAAATCGGCGTCGGGCAGGACGAGGTTGGGCGACTTGCCGCCCAGTTCCTGATGGACGCGCTTGACCGTGTCGGCAGCCGCCTTCGCCACGAGAATCCCGGCGCGGGTCGAGCCGGTGAAGCTCACCATGTCGATGCCCGGATGGCTGCTGATCGCGGTGCCCACGCCGGGGCCATCGCCCTGAACGAGGTTGAACACGCCCGCCGGAACGCCCGCATCGTGCATGATCTCGGCAAAGATCGCGGCATTGCCGGGGCATTCTTCCGAAGGCTTGAGGATCATCGTGTTGCCTGCGGCAATCGCCGGGGCGACCTTGAGCGCGATCTGGTTGAGCGGCCAGTTCCACGGGGTGATCAGGCCGATGACGCCGACCGGCTCGTGGGCGACCTGATAGGTGCCGTAATCCTCGACGAATTCGAATGTGGCCAGGGCCTTCATCGTGCCGATAAAGCCCCCGAGGCCGCCGCCCACTTGTGCGGTTCCGGCAAAGCTGACAGGCGCGCCCATTTCCTCGGCCATGGCGCGGGCCAGATCGGGAATGCGCTTCTTGTATTGGGCGACGATGGCTTCGAGCAGGGCGAGGCGTTCCTCGCGCGTGGTCTGGCTGAACGTGGCGAAGGCGCGGGTGGCGGCATCCACGGCGCGATCGACGTCGGCGCTCGTGCCCAGCGTGATAACCGCGCAGGCCTCTTCGGTGGCCGGGTTGATCACCTCGTGGCGGCGACCGCCCAGGCTATCGACCCACTGGCCGTCGATATAGTGTTGCAGGCTCTCGCGCATCGCGCTCACTCCGATTGGGAAAGTTAGGTTGGCTAACTTTTTATGGGCGGGGTGCGACAATGGCAAGACGGGTCGTGAAATGCAACGGATCGGCGGCAGGGGAGGGCACATGCCCTCTCCCTGCGGCTCGTTGAGGGGCGGTCAGTGGGGCTGGTTCGAGCGAATCAGACCACCCTGCGGCCGGTGAACAGTTGCACCAGTCCGACGATGAGGGCGAGGACCAGCAGGATGTGAATGAGCCCCGCCGTCACCTTGAACGCGAAAACGCCAAGTGCCCACAGGACAAGCAGAACAAGAGCGATAGTCAAGAGCATGAAAAATCTCCCCAGACAGGTTGCCCGCACCGGACAGAATGCCTCTGATGACGGGTTTACGCCGCAGCAAGAATGCTATGTGGCGCTTGTTGTGTCAGGGAAACTGTGAGGCCGCCGTGCGGTTCCCTGCCTTCGGATTGTTCGTGCCGAAGGTGCTGTGGAAGGCCATTTCTTGAACCGATATGGCAAATATCAGTTTGATAACCATTTCTTGGGAATCTCCCGTCACTCTCGGCCAGAAAAAGACGGTGGCATGGGCTGCCTGTCGGCCAGGAGAGTTCGTGTTGAGCGAAGAACAGCGCACGAGCTGGATCATCGGCGCCACTTTTGCGGCGCTGCTGGCGCTTTCGGCGGCGCTGCTGGCCGCATTCAGTCATTCGATCCACGTGGCCGATGCCTTTACCCGCAAGGAAGAGCAGGTCATGGTTTCGCGCTATCTGGAAGGCCGGATGCGCGGGCTGATCGTGGCCCAGACGGGGCTGTTGATCTGGGATGAAACCATGCGCCGGGCCGTGCTGGGGCGGGATCTGGCGTGGATGGACCGGGAACTGGGGAGCTTCCCCTGGACCAACCAGCGCGCGCAGGAATCGATGCTGGTCCATGCTGACGGAAAGCTGGTCCGGGCCTGGCGTTTCGGCCGGTTCGCGCCGGACTATAATTATGGCGCGCTGCGCTGGCAGGTCGAGGCGGTTCTGGCGGCGGCGCGTCGCAATCACCGTCTGACCGGAAAGCTCGGCCAGTTCCGGCAACTCGATGATACGCTCTGGCCGATGGCGTCGAGTGGGGCACCGCTCTCGCGCTGGGCGGGCACGATCATCTGGCGGGGCGGCTGCCCGTTCCTGATCACGGCGGCGGCCATCGTACCTGACCAGACTTACGCGCTGCTGACCCGCGAGCCCGACTATTTCATCACCGTGCGAATGATCGATCGCACCATATTGCGCGGGGTGGGGGCAGACCTTTTGCTTCCCGATTTTCGCTTCGCAGCGGCCCTGCCGCGCAGCGGGACGGTCAACAGCATACCGGCCCACAGCGCCGATGGCACGCCGGTCGGCTTCTTCCTGTGGACCCCGCAATTGCCCGGCCCCTCCATCTGGCGGGGGACCGCGCCACTGCTGGTGGCCTATATCCTGTTGTTCCTGCTGGCGCTGGGGGGCGGAACGCTGATCGTCCGGCGGATGTGGCGCACCACGCGCGAACTTGTCGAGAGCGAGGCGCAGGCGCAGTATAACGCCCTCCACGATGCGTTGTCGGGGCTGGCCAATCGTCTCCATTTCGTCGAGCGCCTCAAGGCCGAACTGGCGGTTCTGGTCGAAGAGGGCGGGGAAGACGACGTTTTCGTGGCCTATATCGATCTCGATGCCTTCAAGACCGTCAACGACACGATGGGCCACCATGTCGGCGATGAACTGGTCAAGCAGGTGGCCCGGCGACTGAGCGGACGGCTGCCGAAAAGCGACCTGATTGCGCGGCTGGGCGGCGACGAGTTCGTCGTGCTGCGGCGGGCGAGCGGCGGGCAGGGGGCGGCCAATGCCCTGGGGCGCCAGATCATCGGGCTCATGGCCGAGCCGTTCATCATCGCCGGACACAGTCTGGGGGTGACCTGTTCGTGCGGGATCAGCTGGGGGCCTGCCCAGACCGACGATCCGGGTGAATTGCTGCGGCGGGCCGACATCGCGCTCTATCGGGCCAAGCAGGGCGGGCGGGCCCATTTCCGCAGCTATACGACCGGGATGGACGCCAGCGAGCAGATGCAGCGCGAGCTGGAACTCGACTTGCGCCGCGCTCTGGCCGCCGATGAACTGGACGCCTGTTTCCAGCCCATCGTCGACCTCGCCACGCGGCGGATATCGGGCTTCGAGGCCTTGCTGCGCTGGCCGCATCCCCGGCGCGGGGCGATCAGTCCGGGGGTGTTCGTACCGATTGCCGAGCAGTCGGGCCTGATGGTGCCGCTGGGCACGTGGATGATGCGGCGGGTCTTCACCCAGTGTCGCGACTGGCCCGCTTGCGACATCTCGATCAACCTTTCGCCGTTGCAGATCATGGCCCAGGGCTTCGTCGAGACGATAGCCGGGTTGGTGGACGAGACCGGCATCGACCCGCATCGGGTGATCCTCGAAGTGACCGAAGGGGTCATGCTCGACCGCAGCGAGCATGTCGCGCATTTGCTGCGCACCTTGCAGAGCATGGGGTTCCGCATCGCGCTCGATGATTTCGGGATCGGCTATTCCTCGCTCAGCTATCTGCGTGCGTTCCAGTTCGACCGGATCAAGATCGACCGTTCGTTCGTGCAGAACATCGAGACCGATCATGATGCCCAGTCGATCCTGAGCGCGATTGCCTCGCTGGGGCATATCCTGCGCATGAAAGTCGTGGCCGAGGGGGTGGAGACCGAGAGCCAGCGCCGTCTGGTGCATATGGCCGGGTGCGAGATGGTGCAGGGCCATCTGTTCTGGCCGGCCTTGCCTGCCGACCAGGCGCGCGCGCTGCTCGATCAGGACAGCGACGTGACCGTCATCAGCCGCCAGATTCGCCACGCGATGTGAACCCGCCGCCTTCCTTGGCGCGGGTGAAGCCGGGCTGGGGAAGCAGGGTTTTCAGGCCATCAAAACCACAAGAGCGCAAAGTGCAGGCACAAAAAAGGCCGCCTGATGAGGCGGCCCGTTCCGTTCGTGCATGCTCGCAAGCGGTAAACCGGGTGAAAGGCCTCAGCCTTGCGCCTTGTCGGTGGCCAGATCAGCCGAGGCGGTTTCGGTGTGGGGATAGATGAAGCCGAAAGCGGGCGAGGGGCGCATGCCGAGCGAATGGGTCGGACCGTACCACACGCGCACTTCGCTCCAGTCGCCTTCGGGCGAGACATCGACGGCCATGACGCCGCGTTCGACCATGCCGGGACGCGACCAGTTGGCGTGGTCGAGCATCACATGGCGGGCATCGACCACCTTGCTGACCACGGCGACGTGGCCATAGGGCATCGCGTGCGAGGCGCGGAACGCCAGGACGGCGCCAGCCTTGGGCGCCTGACCGCGGGCATAGCTGCCTTCCGCATTGCCCCACCAGTCGCGCGCATTGCCCGAAAGCTGCACGTCCGAGACCTGGCGTGCATAAGTCACGCACTGAAGGCGGGCCTGGGCCACATCGGGCAGGGCGGCGATCGAGAGGAGGGCGAGCAGGGCGGCAAGGGCGGTGCGAAGCATGGCCCTACCTTAGGGATTGTGCCCGATTGTGGAACCGCCCGGTTCCACGCTTCACCGTGTGCGACAAACCGTTTGCCCCGTGACCGGGCGGTCTGTGGATAATTTGCCGTGATGCAGCATTGTCGCAGCAGCGCGTGCAGCATGGCGCGCCGGGCCCCAAAGAAAAACGCCCGGACCGCAAGGGTCCGGGCGTCGTTTCCATGCCGCCTTGCAGCGCACCCACGCAAAGTGGGGACGCCGCCGGGCAGCTCCCGATCAGGAGCTGTAGTACATGTCGAATTCAACGGCCGAAGGCGTCGTTTCCCAACGGAACACTTCGGGCCACTTGAGTTCGATGTAGGCTTCGATCTGGTCCTTGGTGAACACGCCGCCATCGAGCAGGAAGTCGTGGTCAGCGGCCAGCGAGTCCAGCGCTTCACGCAAGCTGCCGCACACGGTCGGCACCAGCGAGAGTTCGGCCGGGGGCAGATCGTAGAGGTTCTTGTCCATGGCTTCGCCCGGGTGGATCTTGTTCTTGATCCCGTCGAGGCCGGCCATGAGCAGGGCAGCGTAAGCGAGGTAGGGGTTGGCCATCGCGTCGGGGAAGCGGAATTCCACGCGCTTGGCCTTGGTGCCTGCACCATAGGGGATGCGGCACGAAGCCGAACGGTTGCGGGCCGAGTAGGCCAGCAGCACGGGGGCTTCATAGCCCGGCACCAGGCGCTTGTAGCTGTTGGTGGTCGGGTTGGTGAAGGCGTTCAGGGCCTTGGCGTGCTTGATCACACCGCCGATGAAGTACAGGCACATGTCCGACAGACCGGCATAGCCGTTGCCGGCGAACAGGGGCTTGCCTTCCGACCAGATCGACATGTGGGTGTGCATGCCCGAGCCGTTGTCCTTCATGATCGGCTTGGGCATGAAGGTTGCGGTCTTGCCATAGGCCTGCGCGACCTGCTGCACGACGTACTTGTAGATCTGCATGCGGTCGGCCGTCTGCACCAGGGTGCCGAAGGTCAGGCCCAGTTCGTGCTGCGCGGCGGCCACTTCGTGGTGGTGCTTGTCGCAGGGCAGGCCCATTTCGAGCATGGTCGAAACCATTTCGCCGCGGATGTCGACGCAGCTGTCGACCGGAGCGACGGGGAAGTAGCCACCCTTGACGCGCGGACGGTGCGCCAGGTTGCCGGTTTCGTATTCCTTGTTCGAGTTGGTCGGCAGCTCGATGTCGTCGATCTTGAAGCCGTTGCCATCGTAGCCGTCATAGAACTTGACGTCGTCGAACAGGAAGAATTCCGCTTCCGGGCCGACGTAGATGGTGTCGCCGATGCCGGTCGACTTGAGGAAGGCTTCGGCGCGCTTGGCGGTCGAGCGCGGGTCGCGGGCGTAGAGTTCGCCGGTCGAGGGCTCGACGATGTCGCAGTTGATGATCAGCATCGGGGTCGCCGAGAACGGATCGACATAGACCGAGTCGAGGTCGGGCTTGAGGATCATGTCCGACTCGTTGATGGCCTTCCAGCCTTCGATCGACGAACCGTCGAACATCAGGCCGTCTTCCAGCTCGTCTTCGCCCAGGACCGACGACACCATGGTGAGGTGCTGCCACTTGCCCTTGGGGTCGGTGAAGCGGAGATCAACCCACTCGATTTCCTCTTCCTTGATACGGGCGAGGATGTCCTTTGCACTTGCCATCGCTGGTCCTTACTGTTGTTCCGGAATATCTGTCCGGGCTTTCAGGGGTGGTATGGAATTGGAGGCCGCCCGTCCCAAGGCCACCCCCGCTTGTATGCCGCATGCCGGGCATGCCCTTGCGCAGGCAGGGCCCGGTCATGCGGCCTGAACTGGTTCAGATCGCGTCGTTGTCGCGTTCGCCGGTGCGGATGCGCAGGGCGCTTTCGATGGGGATCACGAAGATCTTGCCATCGCCGATGCGGCCGGTCTGCGCGGCGGCGGCCACGGCTTCGACCACGCGGTCGACGAGGGCGTCGCCCACGACGACCTCAAGCTTCACCTTGGGCAGGAAGTCGACGACATATTCGGCGCCGCGATAGAGTTCGGTGTGGCCTTTCTGGCGGCCGAAACCCTTGGCTTCGGTGACGGTGATGCCCGAGACGCCGATTTCGTGCAGCGCTTCCTTCACTTCGTCGAGCTTGAAAGGTTTGATGATCGCTTCGATCTTCTTCACCGGCTTTAGACCCCTGCACTTGATGCCGCGCCGTGCCTTGCGAAGGAGGCGACGGGCTTCCCTGTGTCACCGGGTGCGATCCTGATCTGAATCGCACCACTGTTCAATCCATTGCCCTAGGCCATCGCAGGCCCGGACGAAAGACCGAAATGCATGCCCCAAGAAAGATTGCAACCCAACAACGAATAAAATCATGCAGGTTGTTGCGTCGGGGTGATGGAATAATGCTCAAATATAAGGCAGGGCTGCCTATATTTTAAGCATTCCCGACGCAAAAGCCTGTTCGGGGCCTGTACGGGGGCAGGTCAGGCCGTGTAGGGCGGCTTGTGGAGGCCCTTGGGGCTGGTCGTGAAGATTTCGCAGCCGTCTTCGGTGATGCCGATCGAATGCTCGAACTGGGCCGAGAGCGAGCGGTCGCGGGTGACCGCCGTCCAGCCGTCGTCGAGGATCTTCACCGCCGGCTTGCCCAGGTTGATCATCGGCTCGATCGTGAAGAACATGCCGGGGCGCAGTTCGGGGCCGGTGCCCGCACGGCCGGCGTGGATCACCTCGGGCGCATCGTGGAACAGGCGGCCCAGGCCATGGCCGCAGAAATCGCGCACCACGCCATAGCGCTGGCGTTCGGCATGGGCCTGGATCGCCGCGCCGATGTCGCCCAGACGCGCGCCGGGGCGGGCCTGCTCGATGCCGATCATCAGGCATTCATAGGTCACGTCGACGAGGCGGCGGGCCTTGAGCGGAACATCGCCGACCAGATACATGCGGCTGGAATCGCCGTGCCAGCCATCGAGCAGCGGAGTCACGTCGATATTGACGATATCGCCGTCCTTGAAGGTCTTTTCCGAGGGGATGCCGTGGCACACGACATGGTTGATCGAGATGCAGCACGAATGGGCATAGCCGCGATAGCCGAGCGTCGCGGGCACCGCCCCGGCGTCGAGCGTCATCTGGCGCACGACATCGTCGATGGCGGCGGTCGTCACGCCGGGCTGTACCAGCGGGGCCAGCGCGTCGAGGATCTCGGCGGCGAGGCGCCCGGCCTTGCGCATGCCCGCAAAGCCTGCGGGGCCATGAAGCTTGATCGTCCCGTCGCGCAGGACGGTCTCGGTGTCGTCAACGGTCACATAGTCGGTCATGGACCCCAGATAGCGTGCTTGCGCGCCGATTGCGAGGATCACCCGCCCGATTTGCGCACCGGCATGAAGGAATTGCGCCATTGCGGCTTCACGCTGGCCAGCAGCGCGGGGGTGACGGGCAGGGCGATTTCATAGGTGCCCTCGGCATAAGGGCCGGCTTCGTAGGGCGCGATCAGCACGACGAGGTGGTCGAAACCGGCGCTGCTGTCGGCGCGCAGCGCGAGGGTCTGGGCGAGCGGATCGGGGCAGGTGTCAAATTCGCTCATGTCCATCGAAGGTTGCGAGAGCGAGGCCTGCCCTCCGCGCTTGTGGGCGCGCTGGGCCTGGAGCTCGGCGCAGAACGGCGTGTGGATGGCGGTGGCGAGCGCGGCGGGCGTGGTGAACAGGTCGATCGTCTTGCGGCGCTGCCCGGCGGCCTTGTCCCACAGCGTGGCGGCATAGACATAGTTGGGGTGGGCGCCGCCGCTGTCGATGCCGATCAGGGCGGTCAGGCTCAGCCAGCCGGGCGTGTCGGCCAGGACCTGCCATTCCTGCCACCGGCCCAGCGGGTGGAACGGATATTCCCCGCGCGCGGCATCGGCCTTGGCGCTGGCGGATTCGGCGACGAGATGGCGGCGTGCGGTCGCTTCGTCGGCGGCGAGCCAGGCGCGTAAGGGCGGCACGGCATCGGGCGCGGCGGGCCAGCCATATTCGAACGAATAGGTGTCGGTGTCGATCTTGGTCGCGTGGGCGAGCGGGGTTTTGGATGTGCTTTCCGGGGAGGGGGTTTCCGGGCTGGCGGTGGCCGTTGGCGCTTCCGTGCCGGGGGCCGCCCCGGTGGAGGCGGGGGTGGAGGGAGAGGCCGGGGGGGCGGACGGCGCATGGGGCGAGCAGGCGGCCAGAAACAGGGGCGCCAGAATCAGGGCCGGAATCAGGGACGGCAGAACCGAAATCGACGGCAATCGGGCAATTCGTGCCATGACGGGCAAAATCCTCTCGCTCTTGGCGCCATGCTGCGGCAAGGTCGTGCGCACGATGACCGATACCAACGCGTTGATCCAGCCCGATCGCGACCAGCAGGCGATCCCCCTCCACATCGTCGACAAGGCCTGTCTGCCGCAATGGCTGGACGGGCACGACAAGGGCGTCCGCGCGATGCTCGCGGCGCAGAAGTTCGAGGGCGGGGCGGGCGAGGTCGCCTTTGTGCCCTATCACGAGGGCTGGGACGAGGAATGGCAGGCGGTGGTTGGCGTGGCCGACCGGACGCAGCTTTCGACATGGTGTCTGGCACGGGCCGCCCAGACTTTGCCCGGCGGCACCTATCGCCCGGTTGGCCTCGGTGAGGGCTGCGTCCCGGCCTTTCACGGCTGGATGAGCGCGCAATATCGCTTTGACCGCTACCGCACCGCGCCTGCCCGCGAGGAGGCCCCGCGCGTGCTGCTCACCCATCACGTCGATGCCCTGCCGCTGGCGCTGGCCGAGGCGGCGGCGGTTGCCATGGTGCGCGATCTCGTCAACACGCCTGCCGAGGACATGGGCCCCGCCGCGCTCGAGGCCGAGGCCCGCGCGCTGGCCAAGGCCCATCAGGCCACGCTCCATGTCCACGCTGGCGAGGCGCTCGAACGCGAGTTCCCGATGGTCCATGCCGTGGGACGGGCCGCGGCGCGATCCCATGCGCCGCGCCTGATCGAACTGGAATGGGGCGATCCGGCCCATCCGCGTCTGGCGGTGGTGGGCAAGGGGGTCTGCTTCGATTCGGGCGGGCTCGACATCAAGCCGGCCTCGGGCATGGCGCTGATGAAGAAGGACATGGGCGGGGCGGCCCATGCCCTCGCGCTGGCTGGGCTCATCATGGGGCAGGGGCTGCCCGTGCGGCTGCACCTGCTGATCCCGGCGGTCGAGAACGCGGTTTCGGGCAATGCCTTTCGCCCCGGCGACATCCTGCGTTCGCGTCAGGGGTTGAGCGTGGAAGTGACCAATACCGACGCGGAAGGCCGCCTCGTGCTGGGCGACGCGCTGAGCCGGGCGAGCGAGGAGAACCCGGCGCTGGTGATCGATTTCGCCACGCTGACGGGCGCGGCGCGCGTGGCGCTCGGCCCCGATCTGCCCGCGATGTTCGCGCGCGAGGATGCGACCGCGCAGGCCGTGCTCGATGCCGGGCTTGCCTGTGCCGATCCGTGCTGGCGCCTGCCGCTCCACGATGGCTATCGCGAATGGCTCAAGTCCGACGTGGCCGATCTGCAAAATTCGCCGAGCAACGGCTTTGCCGGATCGAGCGTGGCCGCGCTGTTCCTCGACCGTTTTGTCGGCGCGGGGATCGACTGGCTCCATTTCGACACTTTCGCCTGGCGCCCGGTGGCGCTGCCGGGGCGTCCGAAGGGGGGCGAAGCGCTGGGCTTGCGGGCGGCATGGGGGCTTGTTTCGGCGCGTTTTGGCGCAAGCTGAGCGGGCGAAATACGCGCAAACCTTGAATCGCGGGGGAAGGACGGCTAAGCGCGCGCCTTTGCGATTTTCGGGAAACCCGCTCTTGTCCGCCCAATCCGATTCTGTCCTTGTCGTGTCTCCGGCTTTTGCGCCCGAAGGCGAACTTGCCCTGTCTGGTCCTTCGGTCAAGATCGATGCGCTGCACCTGCCGGTGCGGGGTGATCTGGCCCATGTGCGTCTGGCAGGCCGCGTCTTCGTGCCGCACTATGCCGTGCCGATGGAGCACCGGGTCAAGGCGGCGACTGCCTTGCGCAAGGCGGGCCGCGCCGATGGCGAGGTTCTGGCCGATCTGCCGGGCGGCGCGCTGTTTGCCGTGCTCGACATCGCGGGGGCCTGGGCCTGGGGCCAGTTGGGCGCGGCGGACGAGGATGGCGGTCTGGTCGGGTATGTCGCGCTCGATGCGCTCGAGCCGGTCGGGCTGGAGAAGGCGGCATGAGCACGCGGGTCTTCATCGATGGCGCGGTCGGGACGACCGGGCTTGAAATCGCCGAGCGGCTGGCCGGTCGCGGCGAGTTTTCGCTGATCACCCTCGAGGAGGCCCGCCGCAAGGACGATGGCGCCCGTGCCGAGGCGATCAATGCCGCCGACGTGGTGATCCTGTGCCTGCCCGACGACGCCGCGCGCGCCGCCGTGGCGATGATCGCCAACGACACGACCCGCGTGATCGACGCCTCGACCGCGCACCGCGTCGCGCCGGGCTGGACTTATGGCTTCCCCGAGGTGATCGGGCACGAGACGGTGGCCAATGCCCGCTTCGTGGCCAATCCCGGCTGCTATCCGACCGGCTTCATCGCGCTGGTCGCCCCCCTCGTGCGCGCGGGGCTGCTGCCGGCGGACTGGCCCTATGTGGTCCATGCGGTGTCGGGCTATTCGGGCGGCGGCAAGGTGCTGATCGCGCGCTTCGAAGACGATACCGACATTGCCTGGCGCGGCTATGGTCTGGCCTTTGGCCACAAGCATGTGCCCGAGATGAAGGCCTATGCGGGGCTTTCCGTGGCGCCGCTGTTCAGCCCGGCGGTCGTGCCTGCGCTGCGCGGGATGGTCGTCGAGGTGCCGCTTTCGCTTGAAGCCCTGCCCGGTGTGGGCATTGGCAAGGGCGAGGCGCTCTACGATGCGCTGGCCGCCTCCTATGCGGGAAGCCCGATTGTCAGTGTGAGCCTGGGCGCTCCGGCGGAAGGCGAGATCCTGATGCGCCGCAGCACGGGCAGCTGGGATGGCCTCGCGCTCAGCGTGATCCCGAGCGCGGACGGCACGCAGGCGCGCCTCGTCGCGCGGCTCGACAATCTGGGCAAGGGCGCGAGCGGGGCTGCCGTGCAGTCGCTCAACCTCATGGCCGGGCTTCCCGAGACGGCGGGGCTTTCGCTCTGACCGGCTGAAGGGCCTCACAGGCAACAAAAAAACGCGCCGGGTGCAAACCCGGCGCGTTTTTTTGTGCCCGTCCGGGCCCGAAAGATCAGTCTTCGGGCGCGATCGTGACCTTCATGCCGTCGATGACCGGGACCTGGCAGGCCAGACGCGAGGCGTCGGTGCGGTTGTCCGAGCTGTCGAGCAGGTCGTTTTCGTCGGCGCTCATTTCGGGCAGCCCGCTCACCGAGGTGGGGTCGATATAGACGTGGCAGGTCGCGCACGAGCAGCAGCCGCCGCACAGCGCCAGAAGTTCGTCGAAGCCGTTATCGCGAATGGCTTCCATCACGGTCAGGCCGGTGTCGGCCTCGATGGACTTTTCGGCACCTGCACGATCGACGACAACAAGGCTCGGCATTTTGGAAACTCCTCATGGGGGCAGGATTGGTAGTCTCTATTCGCCCGACCGTCCGGCTGCTAATGCCCGCGCCAAGTGTTGGCAAGTGCGAAGGGGAGCGGGACGGCCATGGGACTTTCGGTTGCGGCGATCCGGGCCGGGCTCGACCATGTGGCGGGCCTCAGCCCCCGGATTGCGGGCGCTTTGGCGCAAGTGGGCTATCCCGAGCCGCGCGTGCGGGCGACCGGTTATCGCACGCTGCTGCGCACCATCGTGGGCCAGCAGGTGAGCGTGGCCGCCGCCGCTTCGGTCTGGGCGCGGATGGAGGCATTGCTGGGCGAGGACATCCTGCCCGAGGTGCTGCTCGCGGCTGATGCAGAAGCCCTGCGCGGTTGCGGCCTGTCGCGCCAGAAGCAGGGCTATGCCCGCTCGCTGTGCGAACTGGTCGCTTCGGGCGGGCTCGATCTGGCCGCGCTGCCGGCTGATGACGAGGAGGCGATCGCGCGGCTGGTCCAGATCAAGGGCATCGGGCGCTGGTCGGCGGAAATCTACCTGCTCTTTGCCGAAGGGCGCCCCGACATCTGGCCCGCCGGAGATCTGGCCGTGCAAGTGGGCATGGGCAAGATCCTGGGCCTGCCCGAACGCCCGAGCGAGCGCGAAACCCGCGCGATGGCCGAAGAGTGGCGCCCGCATCGCGGTGCGCTCGCGCTGTTCACATGGCATTGTTATGCCAATCCGGCGCTTTGATGCCCCAGTCATCTGATGGTCCAGTCATGCTGATGGCCCGCTCATGATGCGCGCGCGCGCGATCTTCATCACCGGGGCGGCCTCGGGCATCGGGCGGGCGATGGCCTGTCACTTTGCCGCGCACGGGTGGTTCGTCGGGCTGGCCGACATCGATGAGGCAGGCATGGCGCAGACGGGGGCGATGCTCGGGCTGGCCCGCTGGTCGGCACACCGGCTCGACGTGCGCGATGCGCAAGGCTGGGATGCGGCGCTGGCGGCCTGTGCGGCGCAGGCGGGCGGTTCGCTCGATGTGGTCGCCAACAATGCCGGGGTGCCGCTGGGGGGCGATCTGGCCGATTGCAGCCCGGAGGAGATCGAGCGCGTCGTTGCCATCAACCTGACCGGGGCCATTCTGGGCGCGCGGGCGGCCCATCGCTGGCTGGCGCAGGCGCCCGGAGGGGGGGGGACGCGTCCCTGCCTGCTCAACACCGCGAGCGCGGCGGCGCTCTATGGCACGCCGGGCACGTCGGTCTATGCGGCGACCAAGGCGGCCTTGCGCGCGCTGACCGAGGCGCTCGACGCCGAATGGGCCGCCGATGGGCCCGGCGGGCGCGGCATTGCCGTGCGCAGCCTGATGCCCGGTTTCATCGAGACCCCGCTGCTCGGGCATAGTCTGCATGAAGGCGCGGGCCACACGATCCGCGACGTGATCGCCCGCGCCGGGCTGGAAATTACGCCGGTCGAGGTCGTCGCACAAGCCGCGTGGCGCGCGGTCCACGGGGCGCGGCTTCATGTGACCGTCGGGCCGACCGCGCGGGCGCTGTCTCTGGCCGCGCGCTGGGTGCCGGG
>DQVI01000030.1 GCA_015661825.1 Novosphingobium capsulatum | reverse complement strand
GCCGACCACGGTATCGCCTGAAAGGATCGCGGCATCGGGCGCCATGGCCGCCGCCGCGCGGGCCTTGCCAGCGGCCAGACGCACCACATGGGCGCGCGGCAGTTCGCCGGGCAGCGGGCTTTCGTCGATGTCGGTGGCAATCACGCTGTCGGGCACGAGCCCGAGGCGCGCGAGCAGGTCGCGGCGCCGCGGGCTGGCCGAAGCCAGCACGAGCGGCGCGCGGGAAGCCGGTGCATGCATGGAAGGCACACTCAGGGAAGAAGCGGCGACCATGATGGGGTCGCCAGCCTCAGTACGAGCCAGGGCCGCCCCGGCCGGGCATGAAGCGGTAGGTGATGCGCCCCTTGGTCAGGTCGTAAGGGGTCAGTTCGACCAGCACTTCGTCGCCGACCAGCACGCGGATGCGGTTCTTGCGCATCTTGCCGGCGGTGTGGCCCAGGATCTCGTGATCGTTTTCGAGGCGCACGCGGAACATGGCGTTGGGCAGCAGTTCGACGACCGTGCCACGCATTTCAAGGAGTTCTTCTTTCGCCATCGGCGGGTTCGGTAGCCTTTTTACGGGGGTGACACGACAGCCATCGGGCAGGTGCCAGGCCCGGTGGAGGGCAGGGAACCAGAAGAAAGCCGAGCGCCACAGGAAAAGAGTGTCGTGAAAACACGACGCGCGTCGCGCCCATAGCCTTCCCCCCGCAAAAAGGAAACCCCCCGAAATTTCGGGCGGGTGCGGGGCGTGCGCCTTTTGGCGCGGACCTGCCGGTGCCGATGGGGGACGACAAATTGATACGATTTGCGTATTGTTTCCATCGGGATCGAAAGCCAGCAAGGGTGGCGTGACCTGCCAACCGGCCAGCCAACAGGAATGCTGCGTTTCAGGATGGTTCGTTTCAGGATGGGCCGTTTCGCGATGAGCAGGTCTTTCAATCAAGTCAGGGATTTCGCGTTCGTGTTTTTTCGCCGCCAGTCGTGTCGCTTCGGGTCGTTGGGTGCGGTGTCCGTGCTGGCGCTGGTTTCTGCTCTGGCGCCGGAACTGGCGATTGCGCAGGCCCAGACGACACCGCCCGCAGACGCGCCTCCCGCCTCCTCCGGCACGGGGGAGGGGGAAGGCGATGCGCAGGCCGCGACTGCACCGATCACGGTCGATGCCTCGCCGATGGTCACCGCCAGCGGGACACCGGGTGTCGATGCCGATGGCGACGGGGTGGACGACAACACCGGCGAGATTCTCGTCATCGGTACGCCGATCAAGGGGGTGGTCAAGGCCGACCAGCCGCCGATCGTGACGCTCGATGAAGATGCGATCGCGGCCTATGGCGTCAGCTCGATTCAGGAACTGCTTTCGGTGCTGGCGCCGCAGACCGGATCGGGACGCGGGCGCAGCAGCGACGGGCCGGTGATCCTGCTCAACGGGATGCGGATTTCCTCGTTCCGCGAAATGCGCGGGCTGCCGCCCGAGGCGATCCGCCGGGTCGAGGTTCTGCCCGAGGAAGTCGCGCTCAAATACGGCTACCGGCCCGACCAGCGCGTGGTCAATTTCATCCTCAAGGACCACTATCGCGCCTTTACGACCGAGACCGGCGCGAGTGTTCCGGGCAACGGCAGCTATACCGGCCTCAGCGAGGAGGCCACGCTGGTCAGGATCGCCAACAAGGCGCGCCTCAACGTGACCGGAACGCTTTCGTCCCAGGGTTCGATCACCGAGGCCGAGCGCGGCATCACGCAGACCCAGGGCAGCGGATCGGACGTTGCGGGCGACCCCAATCCGGCGGCCTATCGCACGCTTCAGCCCAAGACCAACAGCGCCGCGCTCAACGCCACGTGGTCGAAACCGCTGGCGGTAGGGACGGGGCTGACGCTCAACGCGCTTGTCCAGCGCGATTTCAGCCGCAGCTGGAACGGCCTCAACACCGTGTCGCTGACCGATGATGCGGGCAACGCCGTCAACCGCACGACGACCGCGCCCGAGCCGCTGACCACGCGGACTTATACCACGACCTATTCGGCCGGGGCCGGGCTCAACACCGGGCTGGGGGCGTGGCAGCTTTCGCTTACCGCCGATGGCAGCCATGTCGTGACCGATACGCACATCGACCGCCGCGCCGATCTGTCCGGGCTTCAGGACATGGTCGACGCGGGCACGCTGAGCGCGACCGGGGCGCTTCCGGCAGGGGCCATCGTCGGCGTCGACCCGGACCGCGCGCACAGCCGGACCGACAGCCTGACCTCGCTCGCCACGATCAATGGCCAGCCGTTCCGCCTGCCCGGCGGGGAGGTTTCGCTCACGGTCAAGACCGGCTTTGCCTATTCGGGCATCCACAGCACCGATACCCGCACGACCAGCGGGGCCATCAACCTGCAACGCGGCGACGCGCAAGTGGGCTTCAGCCTCGACCTGCCGATCACCAGCCATCGCGAGAATTTCGGCGCGTTCCTGGGCGACCTGTCGGTCAATTTCAACGCCGAGGCGCATCGCCTGTCCGACTTTGGTGGGCTTTATGACTTCGGCGGCGGCTTGACCTGGCGGCCTACGCAAAAGCTCAGCTTTACCGCCACCTTCATCGGCGCCGAGGCCGCGCCCACCCTGACCAATCTGGGCGCGCCGACCACGACCACGCAGAACGTGGCGATCTACGATTTCGTCAAGAGCCAGACCGTGCTGGCCACGGTTACCACCGGGGGCAACCCGGACCTGCTCAAGCAGCGCCAGCGCGACGTGAAGCTGGCGGCGAACTGGACTTTGCCGTTCCTGTCCAATTCGACGTTCATCCTCGAATATTTCCGCAATCGCAGCTTCAACACCACCAACAGCTTCCCGCTGCTGACCGCGCAAGTCGAGGCGGCCTTTCCGGGCCGGGTGACGCGCAATGCCAATGGCGACATCCTCTCGGTCGACGAAAGCCCGGTGACGTTCGCGCGCGAGGAGAGCAACAGCCTGCGCTATGGCATCAACCTGTCGGGCAGCTTCGGCACGCCCGATCCGGCCATGGCGCGCTCGCGCATGGGGATGATGCGCGGGATAATGCCGCCGCCGGGCGGGCGTGGCGGGCCTCCCGGAGGGCCGGGCGGTCCCGGTGGC
>DQVI01000240.1 GCA_015661825.1 Novosphingobium capsulatum | reverse complement strand
GGCCGCCCCGTCGCCCACGGGGATGGGCTGGCGGACGAGCGGCGGCGTGGCGCATGTGGCCACGGCAGCGGGGAAAGCCTCGGGCGTGTCACCGGTCAGGGTCGCCAGCGTGAACAGCGCCGCCTGCCGCGCGGCATCGAGGCCGGGCAGCCCCGCTTCGGTCTGGCGCAAGAGCGTGCGCGCCCGCACGACATCGTTGGCCCCGGCAATCCCGGCGTCAAAGCGCCGCTGCGTGACATCGAGCGCATGGCGCGCGACCGCGATCGAGCGTTGCGTCACCGCGATCTGCAAGCCTGCCGAACAGACCGAGGCATAGGCCGAGGCCGTCTGCCCTACGACATTGACCCGCGCCAGATCGAGCGCGGCCTGTGCCGCCCCGACATCGGCCCGCCCGGCCTCGACCGAGCGGCGCAATTGCCCGAACAGGTCGAGGTTGTAGGAAAGGCTCGCCGCCGCATCATAGATCGCGGTGGGCGAAATCGATTGCCCGACCCCGCGCGCATCGCCCGACAGCTTGGCATAGCTGGGATCGACGGTGAGGCCCGTCTGCGGCGTGCGCTGCACCTCGATCTCGCGCAATTGCGCGCGGGTCTGTTCGAGCGTGGCGAGCGCAACCCGCAAGTCGGTATTGTGGACCAGCGCCTTGTCGACCAGCGCATCGAGGCGCGGATCGTCATAGAGATGCCACCAGTGGGCGGGCAACGGGCGGGCCGCCTCAAAGGCCGCGGCGCCTTGCGTGGCGAGCGGGGGAACCGGCGCCTTGCCGGTCATCACCGCCGGCGCGCGATAATCCGGGCCGACCGTACACCCGGCCAGCAGCGCCAGGGGCAGGCCCGCCGCCAGCGCGGACGCCCTGAGCAAGCCCCGCTTCACGACGGCTTCCGGCCAGACCGGGGGGCAGCCTTCCCGCCCGTCTCCCCGTCGGCCTGGCCATCGGTCAAGATTGTGACCGTGGCCGTGCGCCCGGCCACCAGCCGCAGACCGGCGGGCACGCTGTCGATCGCCACGCGCACCGGCACACGCTGGGCCAGACGGACCCAACTGAACGTGGGGGTGATGTTGGGCAGGAGAACGCCCGAACTGTTCTGCTGGCGGTCGGTGATCCCCGCCGACAGGCTTTCGACATGGCCCCACAGCGGGCGTCCATCGCCGAGCAGGGTGATCTTCGCCCTGTCGCCGATCTCGAAGCGGTGGAGCTTGGTTTCCTCCAGATAGCCCAGCACATAATAGCTGTCGGTATCGAGCAGCGCGAAGCGGGGCGAACCGGCGGTCACGAAATCGCCCGGACGCAGGCTGAAGCCGGTGATGAAGCCATTGACCCCCGCCCGGACCGACGAGCGGTCGAGATTGACATGGGCGAGCTTGCGGTTGGCGACCGCCTGATCGAGCCCGGCCTGGGCCTGGGCGAGCGTGGCCTCGGCCTGCGCCAGCGCGGCCCGGTCCTGCTCGACAGTGGTCGTGCGCTGGTCCTGCACCTCGCGGCTGACCAGATCGCCTAGGCTCAGATAGCGCGCCTGTTCGCGGCGGGCATTGGCCAGGGCCGCCTGCGCGCTCACGATCCCTGCACGGGCATTGGCGATATTGGCTTTTGCGGTGGCGACGGCGGCCTCGGCCTGCTCGAACTGGGCCTCGTAGCGGTCCTCGTCGATGGTGAACAGCACGTCGCCGGCATGGACGAACTGGTTGTCGTGTACCCGGATCTGCGAGACGAGGCCGCTCACGTCGGCGCTCACCTGAACCACATCGGCCTCGACACTGCCATCGCGCGTCCAGGGATCATTCTCGTAGTGGCCCCACACGACAAACAGCGCAACCCCCGCGCCGGCCAGCAGAAGAAGGGTAAGCGCGACGCGTCCGAGCGCCGGCATCAGTCTGGTCATCGGGTCGGTCCACCAAAAGAAAAAGGAGCAAGGCCGCTGTGGGGAGAAAGGATAGCCATGATGATTCCCAGGGGGTCGAGCACCACCACCAGTCCGAGAAGGATACAGAACAGCGAAAGTTCCACGAGCGAACGGTGCCACACCAGCCGGTAGAACCCCAGCCGCATCAGGACGATCGAAAGGATCACCGTGAGCATCAGGGCCAGCAGGACTTGCGGCACCAGCGGCGAGAGGATCACCCCGCCAATCAGGAAGTTCTGTTTCATGATGCAATCGGCCCCGGCGGCAAGGATCGGATATCGGCCAGAGCAAGGGTGAGGCCGGTGAGCGCTTCGAGAAGATGCTCGTGATCGTGCACATCGGTGCGCGCGGCTTCCTCAAGCGCATCGTCGACCAGCACGAGCAGCGCCTCGCCCGGAAGATCGCCGGACAGGTCGCCGCGCGGATCATCGCCAAGCTCAGCAGGGCGCATCGCGGCCAGCAAGGGCCGCTCGAACCGGTGCCGCTCATAGACCCGCGCGACCTCGCGCCGGACCTGTTCGAGCTTGCCGGCAAGCACGGGCGGCATATGCGCCGCCTCGGCCCGGATGATCATCAGGTTCATGCCCACCGCAAAATCATCGATCATCCGCAGGCGTGGCAGCGGCTTTCCGTCGGCCACCAGTTCGGCGGCGGGAAAATAGAGCGCAAGGCGGTCGATCGCGAGGAACAGAAAGCGCTGCGGGTCGGGCAAATGCCGTGCCCGCGCGATGTCATAGACATCCTGCCGCGCCGCGCCGACCAGACGGCGCACGCTGAAGCGTCCCCGGTCATAGTTGCAGGCATGAAGCCAGGCGATGGCGATCATCAGCCCCACCAGCGATCCGTTGAGGGTTTGCAGGCTCTGGTTGAAATCCCCGGCATAGGCATCCTGAAGCCCGAGGAACGAGAACACGTAGACGCAGATCAGCATGCCGGCCATGCTCATCGTCATCAACAGCCCTGCCGGCAGCAGCAGGCACCCCAGCACCGCGATCAGCACCGGAAAATCGGTGACACGGGGCAGGATCGCGAACTGATAGAGGAACACGAACGCAAAGGCGGTGATGATCCACGTCATCAGCCCGGCGCTCGAGCTCAGCACCTGCCCCTGCCCGATCAGGAACACGCAGCCGATCAGCGAGAACAGCAAGGCCCCGCCTCCCGCGTTCCAGGCCGTGCAATACCACAGCACGGCGGCGCTGGTCATCGAGAGGACCATCGGCAGGATGTCGAGCACCGCCCCCAGATAGTCGACGCTGCGCACGGGCCGCGCCGCGCGGGCGATCACGTCGAGACGGCGCGGCAGGGCCTCGCCCGTCTCGACCGACCGCAAGGCCAGCAAAAGATCGCTCCAGTCGCGCACAAAGGCCACCAGCCGCGTGATCAGCCCGCGTTCGGTCAGCGTGGTGCGCCCGTCGCGGGGATCGAGCGCGGCCCGGCGCGCCTGCAAATCGGCGATCAGCGCATCGCCCCGCGTGGCGATGCTCGCCGCCTGAGAATGGCCGACCGCATGGCTTTCGCGCACCCAGTCGGTGACCGCATCGAGCACTGCGCCCAGATGGCTGTGCAGCAGCAGGTCGCGCCGGAGCGAGCGCGCCCAGATCTCGATGCCCGCCAGATCGGCAATCAGGTTGACCGTCTGGCGCCGCACGAGATCGATCTGGCGCCGCCGGGGCACGACCGCGACCACATCATAGGGAAGCTGGACCGCCTTGCCGTCGATTTCGCCCACGGCCTTGGTCAGGTCGCGCAAGCCCTGCCGCAAGGCCATGCGGCGCTCGTCGCCTGAAGTCTGGGCGGCGGTCAGGCTGAGCGCGTCGAGCACCCAGTGCTGCACATCGCCCCGCCATTTGGTCATCGTGTCGAGAAAATCGGGCGTCATCGGCCGGGGCCAGAACATCGCGTCGACCGCCGTGACCACGAGGATGCCCAGCGTGATCTCGGCCACCCGGGCGGTGGTGAACGCAAACACGTTCTCGGGCTGCATCAGGTTGGTCAGCCCGATGACCGCCGTGGTGATCCCGGTCGAGAACCACAGGTAGTTGCTCGGGGTCCGGTCGGCCTGCCGCAGGAATGTGGCCAGCGTGACGACCGCAATCGTCGCGGTCACCAGAATGCCCAGCTGATCGCCGAACAGGGCGGTCAGGCCGATCATGATCACCCCGCCCGCCAATGTCCCGATCAGGCGGAACATCGCCTTGGAGCGGATCGCACCGGATTCAGGGGGCGTGAGCACGATATAGATCGTCAGCACCGCCCAATAGGGATTTTCAAGCCCCTGGCTGAACCCGATGAACAGCGCCACGGCCGCGGCCAGATAGGCCTTGGCCGAAAACACCAGATCGCGCAGCGTCGGAATACGCAAGGATTCGTAAACGCCAGCAAAGCTGAGCGGCGGGGCGGCCATGGCCGATCAATCTCTTTCCATGTCCGGCACGACAAACGCATGCCCGACAAACATTCCGGGGTTTAAAATAAAAATACGATTTTCTTTAATTTCATCCGTCATTCCCGCCTGCGTGGGAATGACGAGAAACGGTCAAACAATCGCGTCGCGCTTTCAGTCGCTGATCGTCACAACCACCGGCTCAAGCCCGTCGACCTGCCCGACCAGACGCGCGCCCACGCCCACCGCGCCGACCCCGGCGGGCGTGCCGGTGAAGATGAGGTCGCCCGGCTGCAAGGCCTGCCAGCGCGAGAGTTCCGCGACGAGTTCGGCCTCGCCCCAGATCATCGCGCCAAGGTGGCCCGACTGGACACGCACGCCATCGACATCGAGCGTGATCGCGCTGTCCCCGTCGAGCGCGGCGCCCCCCGGCGTGATCGCCCCGACCGGCCCGGCGCCATCGAAGCTCTTCGACATGTCCCACGGACGGCGCGCCGCCTTGGCCTCGTCCTGACGGTCGCGGCGGGTGAAATCGATCCCCACGGCATGGCCGAAGACATGATCGGCCACGGCCTCGGGCGCGATGTCAGCGCCGCCCACGCCAATGGCCACGACGAGTTCGATCTCGTGGTGCAAGTTGGCGGTCTGCGTTGGGTAGGGCAGGCTCGCCCCTTGCGCACCGCCTGCGTCGAGAATGGCGTGGGGGCCCTTGGTGAAGAAGAACGGCGCCTCGCGCACCGGATCGGCCCCCATCTCGCGGGCATGATCGGCATAGTTGCGCCCCACGCAAAAAATCCGCCCGACCGGAAAACGGGCCGTGCTGCCCACGACAGCCAGGCTGGGCGCGGGAGGAAGCGAAGGGACAGGCATTTCAATCATGGCCGATTTGTGCGGCATAGCGCCTGCGCTTTCAAGCGCGTTTGCGGGTAAAAACCAGGGTTCTGCGCCGCAAACGCCCTGACCTGCGTTTTTTGCGCAAGTTTGCGCGCGCCTTTTGCCCGTTCCGCATTACAACACCCGTGAACAGCCGGGCCCGTTTCCGCCCCCCGTTTCCGCCAAGGAGCATCCCATGACCGCCCTCACCGCTTCCCCCCGTTTCCTCGCTTCATGCAGCAAGACCCTGTTTATGCTTGGCTCTCTTGGCGCGCTGGCCCTTGCTGCCAGCGCGGTTCCGGCACAGGCCGCGCTGCCCGCAGGCACCATCGCGCCTGATTTCACGCTCAAGGCCGCGCAAGGGGGCAAGGCCATGGACTTCTCGCTCAGGAAGAGCCTGAAGAAGGGCCCCGTCGTGCTCTATTTCTTCCCGGCGGCCTTCACCAGCGGCTGCACGATCGAGGCCCATGCCTTTGCCGAGGCAACCGATGCCTTCAAGGCCCAGCACGCCACCGTGATCGGCGTGACGGCTGGCAACATCGAGCGCGTGGCCGAATTCTCGAAAGTCGAATGCCGCGACAAGTTCGCCGTCGCCGCCGACCCCGGCGCCCGGATCGCGGGGCTCTACAAGAACCAGATTTCCTTTAATGGCCAGACACTTTCCGACCGGACTTCCTACGTCATCGCACCCGATGGCAAGATCGTGTCGAGCTATACCGACCACAATCCGCTGACCCACATCGAAAAGGCCATGGCCGCGGTCAAGACCTGGAACGCCAGCCACCGCTGAGCGCCGTCCAACGCCATTGCGGCCCCATGCGGCCCCCATGCGGGCTTGACCTTGATGGGCCCGCATCGATAAATGGCCTTCCAGATCGTGCCGGTGCCCCAAACGGGGCTTAATCGGGAATACGGTGCGGGCGCCTGCGGGCGCCCCAATCCGTGGCTGTCCCTGCAACTGTAAGCGGAGAGCGCGATGCTTACGTCTTCCCCCGCATCGAGGGGGAGGCAGCCACTGGACCGGACGCAAAATCATGCGAGGTCTGGGAAGGCAAGCATCAAGCGATGACCCGCGAGCCAGGAGACCTGCCGGCATCCGGTCGCTCACGCCATGGTCCAGGGGATGGCCAGGGCACGGTGAACTCGCCCCCGGCAAACTGCGTCCGGGTGAACTCCGTCAGGGCGACGCTGTAGCGGCTCGAACCGGCTGCGCGGAAGGCTGTGCCTTGCGTGTGGACGGCTTCGGGCCTTGTCGTCCTTTTGCCGAAAGTTCGCCCCGCGATGGCTGTCTCTTTCTCCCGTTTCTTCCATGGTGCCCCGCTCAAGCGCCGCATCCTCATCCTGCTCGCCGCCCTGGTCCTCGCCAATCTGGCGGCATGGGCCTGGGCACTGGGCGCCCTGGGCGCGCAGCCGCTGCTGCTGGGCACCGCCGCGCTCGCCTGGAGCCTTGGCCTGCGCCACGGGGTCGATGCCGATCACATCGCGGCCATCGACAATGTCACGCGCAAGCTCATGCAGCAGGGCCAGCGCCCGATCGCGGTGGGCTTCTGGTTCGCGCTCGGCCATTCGGGCATCATCGCCGCGCTTTCGGTGGCGGTCGCGCTCACGGCCAATGCGCTCAGCCGCTTCGAGGCCTTCCGCGAAGTGGGCGGCATTCTGGCCACGGGCATTTCGGCCTTCTTCCTGTTCGCCATTGCCGGGCTCAACCTCGCGATCCTGCGTTCGGTCTGGCAGGCCTTCAGGCGCGCACGCGCCGGGCTTCCCCACGACGAGGAGAGCCTCGACATGCTGCTCGCCTCGCGCGGGGGGCTGGCAAGGTTGCTGCGCCCGCTGTTCGGCCTTGTCAGCAAGAGCTGGCACATGGCCCTGCTCGGCTTCCTGTTCGGGCTGGGCTTCGACACGGCCACCGAAGTCGCCATTCTGGGGCTCTCGGCCAATCAGGGCGCCGATCATCTGGCACTGGGAACGATGCTGGTCCTGCCTGCCCTGTTTGCCGCAGGCATGGCGCTGGTCGATACGCTCGACGGGGTGATCATGCTGGGCGCCTATCGCTGGGCCTTCGTCAAGCCGATCCGCAAGCTTTACTACAACATCACCATCACGGCGATCTCGGCGCTGGTGGCCATCGTGATCGGCGGGATCGAGACATGCGCGCTGATCGGCGACAAGCTGGCGCTCACCGGCTGGCCCTGGAACATGGCCGCAAAGGCGGCCTCCCACTTCAACGCGCTGGGCTTTGCGATCATCGGCCTGTTTGCCGGGTGCTGGCTCATCAGTTTCGCGATCTATCGCTGGAAGCGACTGGACGAAATCGACATTTCCGCCTCCGCCTGACATTGGGCCCCATCTGCCCGATTGCACAGTGGCGGCGATGCGGCTAGGAGCACTCCCGAAAGCACGGAGCCTGTCCCACAAGGATTGGCCCCATGCCTTCACATCAGACTCGCGCCGGTGCCCCGAAAGGGGCTTAATCGGGAATGCGGTGAGGAGAAAAGGCGCCTTGCGCCTGTTCCCCAAATCCGCGGCTGTCCCTGCAACTGTGAGCGGATAGCGCGATGCATGGCCCCTTCGACGGGGCAGCCACTGGAGGCCGCAGGAACGCGGCGCTGGGAAGGCATGCATCAAGCTGTGACCCGCAAGCCAGGAGACCTGCCGGCGCACCGGTCGCTCTTGCCCGGGTCCAGGGGATGGCCAAGGCACGGTAACACTTCCGTCTGAGCGACGAAAACCATGTGGCCGGAGCTGCATGGGCCGTGCGGTCTCGGGCGATTTTCGCGCCTGCCCCTTGCCGTGCGCCAGCCGGACAGCCTTGTGTCCGGTACGCTCCGCCCTGTCTCGCTCGGGCGCGGGGAGTGTGTGCATATGGCCGATCTGGGCCCCGATCTGGGCAAAGTGCCCGTCACCATCGTCACCGGCTTTCTGGGCGCGGGGAAGACCACCCTCATCAGCCACCTGATCCGCCATGCGGGCGGGCGGCGGCTGGCCGTGGTGGTCAACGAATTCGGCACGCTGGGGGTCGATGGCGACATTCTCCAGTCCTGCGCGATCCCCGATTGCCCGGCGGAAAACATTGTCGAACTGGCCAATGGCTGCATCTGCTGCACCGTCGCCGATGATTTCATCCCGACGGTCGAGCGCCTGCTCGCGCTCGAACCCCGGCCTGATCACATCCTGATCGAGACCTCGGGCCTCGCCCTGCCCAAGCCCCTGCTCAAGGCCTTCGACTGGCCCGCCATCCGCAGCCGGATCACCGTCGATGGCGTGCTGGCGCTGGCCGATGCCGAAGCGGTGGCCGCGGGCCGTTTCGCACCCGACCCGGTCGCGCTCGACGCCCAGCGCGCCGCCGATCCGGGGATCGACCACGAGACCCCGTTGGCCGAAGTCTTCGAAGACCAGCTCGCCTGCGCCGACATGGTCCTGCTCACCAAGGCCGATCTGGCCGGGCCCGAAGGCCTTGCCCTCGCCCGCGCCGCCATCACCGCGCTGGCCCCGCGCGCCATCCCGATGATCGAACTGGCCGAAGGCGTGGTCGATCCGCGCGTGATCCTGGGCCTTGACGCCGCCGCAGAAAACGATCTGGCCGCCCGCCCCTCGCACCACGACGGGCAGGACGACCACGAGCACGACGACTTCGCCAGCTTCGTGGTGACGCTGGGCGCGATTACCGACACTGACGCGCTGGCCCGCGCCATCGAGACCCTCGCCCGCGATCACGCGGTGCTGCGCGTAAAGGGCCATGCCGCCGTCGCGGGCAAGCCGATGCGCCTGCTGGTTCAGGCCGTGGGCACGCGCCTGCGCCAGAGCTACGACCGCCCGTGGCGCCCGCAAGACCCGCGCGAAACCCGCCTCGTGGTGATCGCCGAGCGCGAGGCGCTGGTGCCCGAAGCCATCGAGGCCGTGCTCAGGGCCGTCCCCCAACAGGAAGCGGTGCAGGCAGGCTGAAGCGCAAAGCGGGAAGCTGGCCCCATGCACATCGTCTTTCGCGAAACCCACGGGATGGAGGAAACCGCCATCCCGCAAGACCTCGGGCAGGCGCCCGCGCCCCTCGTGGTGCTGTCGTTTTCCGACAGTGACCTCGGGGCCTTCGGCGCTGCCTGGCACGCGGCGCGCGCAGACGATCCGGCCTTTCCCGACATGCGCCTGGCCAATCTGGCTGCGCTCGCCCATCCGCTGTCGGTCGATACTTATGTCGAGCGCACACTGGGCGGCGCGCGGGCGATCCTGATCCGGCTGATCGGCGGGGAGGCCTATTGGGCCTATGGCCTTTCGCAAGTGAGCCTGCTGGCCCGCGCGCAGGGCATCGCGCTGGCCGTCCTGCCCGGCGACGGTCGCCCCGATCCCCGGCTGGACAGCTATTCCACGGTGCCCCCCGAAACCCTGCGCGCGCTCGACCGGCTCTGCACGCAAGGCGGCGCGCCCGCCGCCCGTGCGGCGCTTGTCCTTCTGGCCGGGCAGGCAGGCTTTGCGCCCGGAG
>DQVI01000151.1 GCA_015661825.1 Novosphingobium capsulatum | reverse complement strand
CGCAACGTGACCTTCAAGGCCGGGCGCGGCGGCAACGACGGCCATGCCGACCTCGCCTGGGCAACCATGCACATCCTCATGAACGAACCGCTCGACGGCAAGGAAAAGCCCAGGGGCACGATGGAGATTATCGAATGAGCAAGCGAAAGCCGGCACGACCACCGCGACGCGCGTCTTGCGCTGGCGCGGGAGGTCGGCACGGACGCCTCAGGGCTCGGTGACGGGCAGGATTATCGCGCTGGCTTGCGAGCCGCCGAACCACACGCTTTGCGTTGCCTTGCGATAGTCGGCAGGCTTGGCGGTCATGATGTTGGGTACGAAAGTCTGCGGGTTGCGGTCGTAGAGCGGGAACAGGCTCGACTGCACCTCGACCTTGATCCTGTGGCCGGGCAGGAAGACGTGGTTCACGTTGGGCAGCGCCCAGCGGTAGTGGGTCACCTGCCCCGGCTTGAGCGGCTCGGACCGGGCAAAGCTCTTGGCATAGCGGCCCCGGAAGATCTCGATCCCGATCGGCAGTTCATATCCCGCCATCGACGGGCGACCGCCCTGATCAGCCGCTTCGGGCACGTCGTTGGGGTAGACGTCGATCAGCTTGACCACCCAGTCGCTGTCGGTGCCGGTGGTGGCCGCATAGAGATCGACCTCGGGCGCGCCCATGATGTGGACGGGCTTGTCCAGCGTGGCGGTTTGCCATTCGGCCATGTCGGGGCGCCCGGAGACGAAGCGCTGGTCGTGGACCAGCCAGGGCTTCCATTGCGTGGCATTGCCCATGTCGACCGGGCGCGGGATGAACGGCACGGGGTGGGCCGGATCGCTGACATAGTCGGTGTGCCCGGCGTCGGATGGACGGGCAAAACCGGCGGTACCATCGGCATCGAGATAGAGCGGGGTAGCCCCGCCCATCGGCCAGCGCGGGCTTTCCTGCCACTGGTTGATGCCGGTCGCATAAGTCACCACGGGCGGGGTATGCGGATCGGGTGCGCCCTTGAGCCAATGGTCGAAGAACGGCTTGAGATAGCGCGTGCGCCATTCGCGCGCGGTATCGCCGGTGAAATCGAGCGCGCCAAGGCTCGACCCGCCATGGTTGGCGCCCGAATGGCGCCACGGACCGATCACCAGCGTGACCATGTCGTTCGCCTTGTCCTTGGGTTCGAGCGCGCGATAGACCGCCGGGGCGCCATAGCTGTCTTCCTGGTCCCACTGGCCGACCTCCAGCATCGTGGGAACGCTCAGCGGACGGGCGGCGAGCCACTTGTCGACCGCCTGAAGCGACCAGAAATCGGTATAGGCCGGGTTCTCGACGAACTTGCGCACGCCGGGCACTTTGCTGATCCCGAGGCTTTCGGCAAAGTCGGCCACGGAGCCCGCCTTGAGCCAGCGGGTATAATCATCGCCCTTGCCCAGTGCGAATTCGCCGCCGCCATCGCCCTTGTTGGTCGCCTGCCCCACCGCATAGTCGAGCGAGCTGACGCGGAAGGCGCCGTTGTGGAACCAGTCGTCGCCCATCCAGCCATCGACCATCGGGCTTTCGGGCACCGCCGCCTTGAGCGCGGGGTGCGGGTTGATTTCGGCCATCAGCGTCGTGAAGCCGAGGTAGGACGAGCCGATGATCCCCACCTTGCCATTGCTTTCGGGCACGTTCTTCACGAGCCAGTCGATGGTGTCGTAGGCGTCGGTCGATTCATCGATGCCGGTATCGTTGAGGGGACCTGCCAGCGGGCGGTTCATGATGTAGGTGCCCTGCGAGCGGTGCATCCCGCGAATGTCCTGATAGACGCGGATATAGCCATCCTGCGCAAATTCGGCGTCCATCGTTTCGAGAATGTCGACGATGCGCTGGCTGGCGACGCGGTGGGTGGCCTCGTGCGCGTCGTAGGGCGTGCGCGAGAGCAGGATCGGGCCGCCTTGCGTGCCCTTCTTCATCACGATCACGGTGTAGAGCTTTGTCCCGTCGCGCATCGGCACCATGGCCTCGCGGCGGATGAAATCGGCCGAGGGCAGGACCTGCTCGTAATGGTCGACAATATCGGGGGTCATCGGGGTGACGCGTTCAGCCGGACTGGCCGGGGCCGCGAGGGCGGGCGCGGCGCAGGCCAGCGAGAGCATCGAGACACCGGCGAAAGACAGCAGGGAGCGCAAGGGGGACATAGGCGAAGGACAACTTTCCAGCAGCGGCGCAAGCGGCCCGTCCGGTTGCGCCCGCAACCACTGTAGCCAAGCCTGCCGGCAAGGGAAGCGCCCTTTCTCCTTCCCTCTCAGGGCTTGCCGTGGCGCAGGAATGCGCGGGGGGCCAGTGCGGTGGGGGTGAAGCGGGCCACGCGCAGCGCGCCGTGGAAATGGTCCACCCCGTTGCGGCGCATGGCAAGGCTGCTGCTGCCCTGCCCTTGCGGGGTAAAGGCCACGCGCGCCTCGCCTTCCAGCACGCCATCGACATAGCTGCGGTAGGTGGTTCCGTCGAACGTCTGGGCGACATGATACCAGCGCCCGAGCGGATGGAGCCGGGCCGGATCGACCAGCACTTGCGCATAGCCGGGCCCCTTCACGAAAGTATCGAGATACCACGAGGTGCCGACCACGCGGATTTCGAACAGGATCCGCGTCTCGCCCGGCGGACGACCGGGGGTGTCGTCGGAAGACAGATGCATCCAGCGCTGGGCAAACGGCCCGCCATCGGGGCGGAACACCGCCTCGGCGGTAAAGCGTGCCGCCCCGGCGAGCGGGTGGCGCGGCAGGATCAGCGCGTCTTCCTGCCCGTCGAACACCAAGGCTTTGCCATGGGGAGCGCGTTCAAGATGCGGGTGACCAAGCACCGTGGGGACCATGCCGCCGATGCGGACCAGCGTGTCGAAGCGCCAGACTTGCCCGCGTGCCTGCGCACTGGTCAGCGGGGCCAGCGCAGCAAGCGCCAGCACAAGGCCCCTCCAGCCACGCCTCATTGCCCGTCGTCCAGCGCGACGACATTGTTGCGCGTGGTCAGTTCCTCCACGCCTGCGGTATCGATCACCAGCCGCAACGGCCCCTTCACCCCGTGCGGCACGGTCAGGCGAACCGGCACCGCACGCGGGGTCAGGTCGACCGGCGCGGCCATCACCGGGATCGGGCCAGAGGCCAGCCTCGCCCCGTCGGCCGTTTCAAGGCGCAACGTGGCAGGCGGCGTCGCCACGGCGCCAAGGCTGTGAACCGTCACGTCCAGCCGATCGCCGTTGCGCACGACATCATCGCGGCCAATGCCCAGATCGGCGCGCGCCTCGGGCTGGGTCGCCGCTTTTTGTGCGAGGGTGAAGGTCATCACCGTCGTCGCGCCGGGGGCAAACGTGACGGGGACCGATCCGCTGCGCTCGATGGCCACCTCGCGCGTGGCAACCGGCCCCTCCGCCGTGCCGCCACCCCCTTGCGCCAGCCCCTGCGTCATCGTCCAGCGCCCGGCGACGACATTCCACGTCCCCATCTGCGCGCTGACCGGCACCGCGCGGGTGTTGTGGGCGATCACCGTGAAATGCTCGGGCGTGGCATCGCGCACGAGGATGGCGACCTCGACCGCCGCTTGCGGATCGGCAAAGCGCCAGCTCACCGCATTGCCCGGCCAGGTCTGGTTACGCTTGAGCGCGATGCCGCCCAGCCGCTCGCGCTGGAGCAGCTCGTTGGGCGCCTCAACACGGTCGGTCCACCATTCACCCCTGGTGATCATGAACATGTGCTGCGCCTTGTCGGCAATGCCCGCGGCGTTGAGTGCGGCCAGCCAGGCCTTGTCGCCGGTGCTGTTCCACGCCTCGAACCGGGCGACATCGTTGCCGCCTTGCGCGGCCTTGCGCGTGGCCGCCGCCCAGGCCCTGCGCTGGCCCAGCACGGTCAGCGCGTTTTCGTTGAGTTCGCCCAGCGCCGAAAAATTGCCGGGCACCAGCCGCCCGAGCACGGGCCGCAGATACTTGTCCTGTCCGGTGAACCGCCAGGCCGCCCAGGCCGATTGCATCGGCAGGCTCGCCCCGCCACCATCGCCCGCCCGCTCGGCATCGGTATTCCAGCTGATGTCATTGGGGAAATGCCACAGGCCATCCGCCCCCTGCTGGCCATGGGCGAGCAGGCCGTCGACCAGCCCCGTCACCAGCCCGCGCGCCGCCGGATTGCCGTTGTACAGGCCCAGCAGGATCGGGCTGTGCATGATCACGAAGCCATAGGGCTTCTGCCAGGCCCATGGCGCATCGCGATAGATATGCCGCCCGCCATACCAGCTTGACGAAATGTGCATGTGGCCCGCCGCATTGCGACGGATCAGCCCGCCATGGGGCCCGTCGCTGCCCAGCGCCTTGACCGTGGCCATGATCCGCTCGACCGTGCGCGGCTCGCCCCAGTTGAGGTAGAGCCGCTCGGCATCCGAATTGATGCCCTCTTCATAGACGTGCAATTCGTCGCTGGTGATGTAGCTCAACCCGTTGACGATCATCCCGTTCTTGTACACCGCATCGGACAGCGCGCGCAGCGAGGCGTTGATCTTGTCCGGGTCCACCCCCATCAGGGCCAGCCCCGGCCATTGCTGGGTCAGGTCGGTATCGTCGGAAATGCCGCCGCCGAAATCGCCATAGGGCACCTGCCGGTTGTCGATCCACCAGTTGACGAACTGGCGCGCCAGCTTGAGGTCCTCCAGCTGGCGAAACGCCCAGAGCGGCATGCCCGCAGGCGCCACCGGCTGGACGAACGGCGGCAACTGGTCCTGCGAATAGCCGATATCAGCCCAATAGCGTCGCGCCTCCAGATTGTCGGGATCGACGCGCAGAAGATCGGAAATGTCGCCATAGAGGCGCCGATAGAGCGCCTCGCGCTTCGAGGCGGTGTGTTCCTCGACCAGAAAGGCCCAGTTGTCCTTCACCTGGTTGAAGCGGTCGGCCACATGTTCCTTGCGCGCCTCGGCCCGGTCCTTGAACACCAGCCGCACGCCCATGCCATCAAGCGATGCGGCCCCGAAATCGGGCGCGGACGAAGCGATGGTGAGGTAGAGGCAGTCGCCCGTAAGCAGGCGGTCGCGCAAGTCGAGCCAGAGCGTGCGCGCCTCGCCCGGCTTTACCGCAACCTGTACATCGATCATGTCGCGCTTGGGCCAGATCGGGTCTTTCACGCGAATGTCGAGCGCGATCAGCCCGCGCGCATCGGGCTTGGCATGGATCGCGGGCAAATCGAGCGCCACGCCATCGAGCCCATCATGGCTGTTTTCCCAGCCATAGTTCCACGCCCGCGCCAGCGGTCGCCCCGGCGGCGCATCGCCGAAGTTCGACGGGATCAGGACGTGGACGATGGGCAGCGTGGCCCCGGTCTTTTCGGTGCCCGTGCCGGTGCCTTCGCCCCGTGTGGCTCCCGCCGCGCTGCCCGCGCCGACCGCCGCGCGCACACCCTCGGTCG
>DQVI01000200.1 GCA_015661825.1 Novosphingobium capsulatum | reverse complement strand
GCCCCCGCCGCCCAGCATCCCAATGCCGCCACGCCGCCCGCCCCGCCCGCGCCCGGCCAGTCGATCCGCATCGAACTGTCCAAGCTCGACAAGCTGATCGACGCCGTGGGCGAGCTGGTCATCGCCCAGGCGATGATGGCCCAGCGCCTCTCGACCGAGGGCCTTGCCGCGAGCGAGGAAATCGCCGTGCTCGACGGCCTCACCCGCGACATTCAGGAAAGCGCGATGGCCATTCGCGCCCAGCCGATCGGCTCGGTGTTCAGCCGCGTGCCGCGCATTCTGCGCGAACTGTCGGCCAGCACGGGCAAGCATGTCCGCCTCGAAGTCTCGGGCGAAAGCACCGAACTCGACAAGACCGTGATCGAGCGACTGGGCGAACCGCTCACCCACCTCATTCGCAACGCCGTCGACCACGGCATCGAGACGCCCGAGGAGCGCCTCGCCTGCGGCAAGAACGCGGAAGGCACGCTCACGCTTTCAGCCGAACACCGTTCGGGCCGCATCCTGATCCGCATCGCCGACGACGGGCGCGGCATCAACCGCGAGCGCGTGCTGGGCAAGGCCATCGAAAAAGGCCTCGTCGCGCCCGATGCGCAGCTGACCAAGGAAGAGATCGACCTGCTGATCTTCGCGCCGGGTTTCTCGACCGCGCAAGTGGTCTCGAACATTTCCGGACGCGGCGTGGGCATGGACGTGGTCCGCCAGAACGTGAAGGAACTGGGCGGGCGCATCACCATCGAATCCGAGCCGGGCGCGGGCACCACGTTTACCCTCACCCTGCCGCTCACGCTGGCGATCTCGGACGGCATGGTCGTCAACGTGGGCGACCAGACGCTGGTCGTTCCGCTCGCCAACGTGGTCGAATCGCTGCGCCCCTCGCCCGACGAGATCAAGGGCCTGGGCAACCACCGCGCGATGATGAACGTGCGCGGGCGGTTCATCCCGGTCGTCCCGCTCCATCTGGCGGTCAATGCCGATGGCGCGGTCGAGACACCGACCGAAGGCGTGCTGATCGTGGTGGAAACCGAAGGCGCGGGCCGCGCCGCGCTGCTGGTCGATTCGATCGTCGATCAGCGTCAGGTGGTGATCAAGAGCCTCGACACCCATTACCGTTCGGTCGAGGGTGTGGCCGGGGCGACCATCCTTGGCGATGGCCGTGTTGCGCTGATCGTCGATGTCGATGGTCTCGTCGCGCGCAGCATGGCCGAACTGGGCCAGATCGATCTGGCCGCCCATGGCATCCACGATCTTCCCGCCCCGCATGGCCCCGGTGGCGGCACCGGCCCTGGCAGCGGCAGCGGATTGGCCCAGGCCGCATGAGCGTCCATTCCGCCTTTGAAGTCGCGATGCCCGGCGTCAGTCCGGGGGTCTACGACGCCGCCGACTTTCAGGCGATCAGCGAGATCGCCCACCGCGAGGTGGGGATCGTGCTGCCGCCGGGCAAGGCGATGCTGGTCTATTCGCGCCTGGCCCCGCTGGTGCGCGATTCGGGCTGCCAGACCTTTGCCGCCTATGTCATGCGCATCCGCGAGGACACCGCCGAGCGGACCCGCGCGATCTGCGCGCTGACCACCAACCACACGTTCTTCTACCGCGAATCGCACCATTTCGAGCACTTCGCGCGCGAGATCCGCCCGCGCCTGATCGAACAGCTCGAACGCGGTGGCCGGGTGCGGATGTGGTCGGCGGGCTGTTCGAGCGGCGAGGAAGTCTGGTCGCTGGTCATGACCCTGCTCGGCCCTGACCGCAACGCCGGGCTGCAACTGGCCCGGCGCGACATCCGCGTGCTGGCCAGCGACATCGCCACCCACGCGATCACCAAGGCCCAGGCCGCGCGCTACCGGCAGGAAGACCTCAACCCGGTGCCCGAGCCCCTGCGCCGCGCCTGGACCGTGCCCGACGGCGCGGAGGCCACCATCGCCCCGGAAGCCCAGGCGCTCCTGCGCTTCCGCCACCTCAACCTGCTGGGGGACTGGCCCATGGCCGGCACCTTCGACGTGATCTTCTGCCGGAACGTCATGATCTATTTCGACACCCCGACCAAGGAACGGCTGGTGGCCCGCTTTGCCGAGAAGCTCCCGCCCGGCGGCCACCTCTACATCGGCCACAGCGAACGGGTGACCGGCCCGGCGCTGGGCACTTTGGCCAATACCGGCCCCACGATCTACGAGAGGAGGGCGGCATGACGATCCGCGTGGTGATTGTCGAGGATTCGCCCACGATGCGCGCGATCCTCACCAACCGGCTCTCGCGCGAGCCCGACATCGAAGTCGTGGCCGCCGCCGCCAATGCCGCCGAAGGGCGCCAGATGATCCGCGAGCTGGACCCCGACGTGGTCACCCTCGACGTGGAAATGCCCGGCATGAACGGGCTCGATTTCCTCGAAAAGATCATGCAGCTGCGCCCGACTCCGGTGATCATCGTCTCGGGCGCGACGCAGAAGGGCGCCGATACCACCGCTCGCGCGCTCGCGCTCGGCGCGGTCGACTGCTTCGCCAAGAGCGAACTGGGCGGCGGGGGCAGCGCCTTTGGCGATGGCGACCAGCTGGCCGCCATGATCCGCTCGGCCTCCAAGGTGCGCTTTGCCCCGCGCCAGGCCCCGCCGCCGGCGGCCTCGACCGCGCG
>DQVI01000121.1 GCA_015661825.1 Novosphingobium capsulatum | reverse complement strand
CGCGCGCGGCACCCCGCGCGTGGCCGGGCGCCTGCTGCGCCGCGTGCGCGACTTTGCGCAAGTGATGGGCGACGGGGCGATCACCCAGGCCCTCGCCGATCAGGCGCTGACCCGTCTTGAGGTCGATTCGCTCGGCCTCGACCTTCAGGACCGCCGCTACCTGATGATGATCGCCGACATCTACAAGGGCGGCCCGGTGGGTGTCGAAACGCTTGCTGCGGGCCTGTCGGAGCCGCGCGACACGATCGAGGAAGTGATCGAGCCCTATCTGATCCAGCTCGGCCTCGTCGCGCGCACCGCGCGCGGGCGCTGCCTCAACGACCGGGGCTGGCAGCATCTGGGAATCACCCCGCCCAGTGGCCAGGCCCCCGCGGGCACCCTGCCCGGCCTGTTCGATCCGCAGGACTGAACGGGCGCGCCCACCTGTCGGAAACGGCAACACTGGGCGCGCGGGAAGTTCCAGATTGGGACAGAGTTAACCCCACCGGTGCCTTTGCGGCAAAATATCGCAATCCAGAGGCGTCAAACCCGGTTAATGCCATGGACGCTGGGCTGCTGATCTGCGTTGTTCACAGGCACAGACGGGGAAGTGGCCTGTTAAGCGTTCGCTGCTAGACCCCGTTCACGAATTCGGCGCCCGAAGCAGTTCCGCTCCGGGCTCTAGCGAGAGCGATGATCATGTCGGTTAGGATGGCATTGGCGAAACTGGCGGCCTGCGCGGCAGGTGGCGCGGTTCTGGGCGGGGGCGCGGTTCACGTCTCCGAAGCGCCGTCCACCGGCGAGATCCACCATATCAAGCCGATCAAGATCAAGCAGGCCAAGCCGCGCCCGATCAAGCGCGTGGTTCACCGCAAGGTCCATCGCTACCGCAAGATCGTCACCGCCCCGCCAGCGCCCGCCTGCGTGCCGGCGGCTCCCCAATATGCGGCCGCCGATCCGGGCCCCTACATGGCCCCTGTCCCGACCGATCCGGGTGGCAGCGGCGGCGTGCCGGTGGTCATCGGCGGGGGCCCCGTGGGGGGCTTCGGCGGCTTTGGCGGCGGTTTCTTCGGCGGGTTCTTTGGCGGCAGCGGTGGCGGCGGCGGGAACGTGGTGGTCTCCTCGACCAGCACCGGGTCGACGTCCACGTCCACCTCGGGCGGATCGACTTCTACCTCTGGCGGGTCCACGTCGAGCGGAAATGTTTCCACGTCCAGTGGCAACGTGTCCACCTCCAGCGGCAGCGTATCCACGTCGAGCGGGAATGTCTCGACCTCCAGCGGCAACGTGTCCACGTCGAGCGGCAACGTCTCGACCTCTTCGGGCAACGTGAGCACCTCGTCGGGGAATGTCTCCACGTCTTCGGGCAATGTCTCGACGAGCACGTCGTCCAGCTCGTCGACATCGAGTTCGACATCAACGTCGTCGTCGACCTCCACTTCGTCGTCCTCGTCGACGTCTTCCTCTTCGTCTTCATCGTCCAGCAGTTCGTCGAACGGAAGCACCAGCAGCGGGACCACCAACGGCGGCACCGACGTGCCCGAACCCTCGATGGTCCTCCTCTTCGGAGCCGCAGCCGCAGCACTGGTCGCGCGTCAGCGCTGGGGCAGGAGCCGTCAGGTGGCCTGAAACCACGGATCGGGCCCACGGCAGCAGTCGTGACCTGACGGTCTCCACGGGGGGGACGGCTTTCGGGGGGAAGCCGTCCCTTTTTCGTTGGCCTGTCTGCATCGCTGCGCCGACCTGTTCCCCCCCTCCCTGTTGCCCCCTCCTCACCCGCACACAGAAAAAGGGCGGCCCTTTGCAGGACCGCCCCTTTTTCAGATCAGCGACGGTGCGCTGGTGGCTGTCAGGCCGCCAGCTTGCGCAGCACGTAGTGCAGGATGCCACCGTTGTTGAAGTATTCCAGCTCGTTGGCCGTGTCGATGCGGCACAGGGCTTCGAAGGTGAAGCTGCTGCCGTCGGCGCGGGTGACCTTGACGGTCACGGTCTGGCGGGGCTGGAGGTTGGCGATGCCTTCGATGGTGAAGGCGTCGTCGCCGGTCAGGCCCAGGCTCTGGCGGGTCTGGCCGTCGAGGAACTGGAGCGGAAGCACGCCCATGCCGACCAGGTTCGAGCGGTGGATACGCTCGAAGCTCTCGACGATCACGGCGCGCACGCCGAGCAGGTTGGTGCCCTTGGCCGCCCAGTCGCGCGACGAACCGGTGCCGTATTCCTTGCCCGCGATGACCACCATCGGGGTGCCGTCGGCCTTGTACTTCTGGGCGACGTCATAGACCGCGCCCACTTCATCGCCATAGCGCGAGAAGCCGCCTTCGGTGCCCGGAACCATCTCGTTCTTGATGCGGATGTTGGCGAAGGTGCCGCGCATCATGACTTCGTGATGGCCACGGCGCGCGCCGTAGGAGTTGAAGTCGGCCTTGGCGACCTGGTGCTCCTGGAGCCACTTGCCCGCCGGGCTGTCGGCCTTGATCGAGCCGGCCGGCGAGATGTGGTCGGTGGTGATCGAGTCGCCCAGGATCAGCAGCGGCTTGGCGCCCACGATGTCCGACAGCGGAGCCGGGGTCATCGTCATACCCTCGAAGTAGGGCGGGTTGGCCACATAGGTCGAGCCCGCACGCCACGAGTAGGTTTCCGAACCCGTCACGTTGATCGCCTGCCAGTGCTTGTCGCCCTTGTAGACGTCGGCATAGCGGGCCTGGAACATCGGACGGTCCATGGCGCCGGCCATGACCGAGTGGACTTCCGCGTTGGTCGGCCAGAGATCCTTGAGGTAGACGTCCACGCCGTCCTTGCTCTTGCCGATCGGGGTCGTGGTGAAGTCTTCGATCACGGTGCCCTTGAGGGCATAGGCGACCACGAGCGGCGGCGAGGCCAGGAAGTTGGCGCGCACGTCGGGGCTGACGCGGCCTTCGAAGTTGCGGTTGCCCGAGATCACCGAAGCGGCGACGATGCCGTTTTCGTTGATCGCCTTGCTGATCGGTTCGGCGAGCGGACCCGAGTTACCGATGCAGGTGGTGCAGCCATAGCCCACGAGGTTGAAGCCGATCGAGTCGAGGTGCGACTGGAGGCCGGCCTTTTCGAGGTAGTCGGTGACGACCTGCGAGCCGGGGGCCAGCGAGGTCTTGACCCAGGGCTTGGGCTTGAGGCCGAATTCGTCGGCCTTCTTGGCAACGAGGCCAGCCGCGATTAGCACGCCCGGGTTCGAGGTGTTGGTGCAGCTGGTGATCGCCGCGATCACCACGTCGCCGTCGCCGATGTCGTGGGCCTTGCCTTCGACCGGAACGCGCGACTGGGTCTTCTTGTAGACTTCGCCCAGATCCTTGTTGAACACGTCGTCCACTTCGGGGAGGACGACCTTGTCCTGCGGACGCTTGGGACCGGCGAGCGAGGGCACGACGGTCGAGAGGTCGAGTTCGAGGGTCGAGGTGAAGATCGGTTCGACCGAGGGGTCGATCCAGAAGCCCTGTTCCTTGGCATAGGCCTCGACGAGCGCGATCTGGTCTTCTTCACGGCCGGTCAGGCGCATGTAGTCCAGGGTCTTTTCGTCGATGCCGAAGAAGCCGCAGGTCGCGCCGTATTCGGGGGCCATGTTGGCGAGCGTCGCACGGTCGGCCAGCGTCAGGCCGGCAAGGCCGGGGCCGAAGTATTCGACGAAGCGGCCGACCACGCCATGCTTGCGCAGCATGTTGGTGGCGGTCAGCACGAGGTCGGTGGCGGTCACGCCTTCCTGAAGTTCGCCGGTGAACTTGAAGCCGACGACTTCGGGGACGAGCATCGAGACCGGCTGGCCGAGCATGGCCGCTTCGGCTTCAATGCCGCCCACGCCCCAGCCCAGCACGCCCAGACCGTTGATCATGGTGGTGTGGCTGTCGGTGCCGACGCAAGTGTCGGGATAGGCGACGAGGTTGCCGTCCTGGTCTTCCGAGGTCCACACCGCCTGCGCGATGTGCTCAAGGTTCACCTGGTGGCAGATGCCGGTGCCCGGGGGAACCGCATGGAAGTTCGAGAGCGACTTGGAACCCCACTTGAGGAAGTCGTAGCGCTCGCCGTTGCGGTAGTACTCGATCTCGACGTTCTGTTCGAACGCCTTGGGGTGGCCGAATTCGTCGACCATGACCGAGTGGTCGATCACCAGGTGAACGGGAACCAGCGGGTTGATCTTGCTGGTGTCGCCGCCGAGCTTGGCGATGGCGTCGCGCATGGCGGCAAGGTCCACCACGCAAGGAACGCCGGTGAAGTCCTGAAGCAGCACGCGCGCGGGGCGGTACTGGATTTCAGCGCTGCTCGAGGGGTTCTTCTGCCAGTCGACGATCGCCTTGACGTCGTCGGCCGAAACGGTGAAGCCACCGTCCTCGAAGCGAAGAAGGTTTTCCAGCAGCACCTTCATCGAGAAGGGCAGACGCGAAATGTCGCCGACCTTTTCGGCGGCCTTCTTGAGAGAGTAGTAGGCGACGTTCTTGCCGCCAACATTGAGCGTGCTGCGCGTGCCGAGCGAGTCCTGTCCGACCTGGGTCATGGCTAAGCGAAATCCTCCTGCCGTGTTGCGAGATGACGCAGCCGCGAAAGTTTCGACCGGTTCCACCGGAACGGTCACGACATGCGCGGGATGGCCTCTCGTGAACGGGTGCCCCCTGCGCCTTCGCGGGGGCCCCGTCAAGGGCGGGATTTCGCTAAATTTGCGGGATTTGCCTTACTGCGACGCAATAGCAGAACTATTGTCTCAACATGGGTGCAGTTCGCCGCTCACACCCCTTCAGGCCATCGCATGGCCCCTGGATGCACCGGGCTCAGACACCGTGCGCGACACCCCGCAAACCGGCCCGAATCGTCGCGAGCAGACCGATCCTATCGCAAATTCCGGCTTCCGCGACAGGAAACATCGCCTGCGTACAATCACGCGCGCGCTTCGTACGCCTGAACCTGCCACTCACATCCCTTCAAGGGCTGTCGGCCCCGGCGCCTTTGTGCCTTCCCCACTCCCGCGCCGGGTGGCGAACACGCAGCCTGCCACGATCAGCACTACGCCGCCCAGCGTGCCGCGCGTCAGCGGTTCGGCAAAGGCCAGCCAGCCCACCAGCGCGGCCCAGATGAACGCGGTATATTCGAGCGGCACCAGCACTTGCGCCTCGGCCCGCGCATAGGCCCAGGCCAGCAGCATCATCGAGGCCACCGCCAGCACCGCCCCCAGCGCCACCAGCCCCCATGCGAACGGCGCGGGCCAGGGCGCCCAGACCAGCGCCAGTGGCAACAGGATCAGCGCGACCAGAATGCTCTGGAAGAAAGCCACTTCGACCGGGGTCGCCACTTGCGCCTGACGCCGCTGCAAGACCAGCGTGAACGCATAGAGCACCGCCGAAACCAGAATCTCGATCAGCCCGCGCCAGCCATCGCCGCCCGGCGCATGGCCCAGTTCGTCCGCCGCGATCACGCCCACCCCGGCCAGCGCCACGAGAGAGCCCACCACGGCCCTTGGTCGCAGCCGCTCGCCCAGCGTCAGGGCGGCCAGATAGAGCGCGATCAGCGGCGCCACGAACGAGAGCGCCATGGCCTGGGCCAGCGGCATGCGCACGACCCCGTCGAAGTAGAGCGTCGACATCCCCGCCGTGAGCCCCGCGCGCAGGACATGAAGCCCCATGATCGCGCGCGGCGGCAGGCGTCCCCCGCGCTTGCGCACAGTCTCGCGCGCCCACCACGGCGCCATCAGCATGCTGCCGATCACGCTGCGCCAGAAGATCGTGGCAAAGGCCCCCAGCACGATCGCCGCGGCCTTCATCACCCCGTCCATCACGCTGAAACAGGCCAGCCCGGTCATGGCGACCAGAACGGGCAGCATGCCGCCCACGGAGGAGCGCGCGCCCGAAGCGAGCGGCGGCGAATGCGGAGCCGGTGAAACGGGCGCGGAAGGGGGGGAGACGGTCATGCCGCCTGCGCCATAGCGCCCCCCGCCCGCGGCGGCAAATTGGCCGGAAACGAAAACCGCGCCGTTCGTTTCCCCGAAGAACGGCAAGGTGGACGACAGGGTGAACGGCAGGGCCAACGACAATCCGGCGCCCCGCCCCTTCAGGCTGATCAAATTCAGGCTGGCGAAAGCCTCCTTGCTTGATTGGCAGGGGGCCTTCGGGCAGGGATGACCCGAGCGCGCTGCCTTGCGCGACACGAATGGCTACAGGGATTTTCACACCGATGCACCCCCCGATCACCCGTCTCCGGACGCGCCTCTTCCAAAGCCGCGCCCTGATTCTGGGCAGCTTTCTCACCCCCGTCGCCGCAGCGCTCCCCATTCTGGCGCTCCCCGTCCTGCCCCAAGCCGCACAGGCCCGCCCGGCAGCCCGGGCGCAGGAAGACCACGGCCCGGTCGACCTGACCGCCCAGATGCAGCAGGCGCCAGCGCCCCAGCCCGGCGCGCACCCGGCCCCGCGCACCGGTTCTTCGGCGGCCACCCCGGCGGTGGAAGTGTCCACCCCGCCTGCGTCAAAGGCCGCGCCAGTTCAGAACACGGCGCCCCAGAACACGACAGGCCAGAACGCAGCCGCCCAGCCGCAGGTCGAGGCGCCGCCGCCCGTCGCCGTCTGGACGCTCGAAGACGCACGCGACCTGCTCTCGGCCATTCGCGGCATCGGCACCGAAGGCCTCTTCGCGCGCGACTACCAGCCCGCCGCGCTCTCGGCGGCGATTGCCCAGGGCGAAGGCGACGCGCTCAACCAACTGGCGAGCAAGCTGTTCGTGTGGCTGGCCGAAGACCTGCGCGACGGGCGTACCCCGATGGTCGACCGCGAACAGTGGTTCATCGTCGACCCCGACCAGGATCTTCACCCCAATTCGGCCCTGCTGGCCCAGGCCACCGAAAACCATGACGTGAAGGGCACGCTGCGTTCGCTCCTGCCCACGCACCCCGATTATGCGCTGCTGCGCACGATGCTGGCCAGCACGAAAGACCCCAAGCAGATCGCCATGCTGCGCGCCAACATGGATCGCTGGCGCTGGATGGCCCGCGATCTGGGCCTGCAATACCTGAGCATCAACGTGCCCGAGCAGATGCTCCGGCTCACCGTCAACAACCAGATCATCACCACCTATCGCGCCATCGTTGGCCGTCCGGGCAAGACCGCCACGCCCCAGCTGGCCGAAATGGTCCAGAACGTGGTGTTCAACCCGACCTGGACGGTTCCGCAATCGATCGTGAAGGGTGAAGGGCTTGGCGCCGACCTACTGGCCCATCCGGCCAAGGCCAAGCGCCTGAACTATACGGTCAAGCAGTTCCCCGACGGCACGATCCAGGTCGTCCAGCAGCCCGGACCGACCAATTCGCTGGGCCGGGTCAAGCTCGACATGCCCAACGAATTTGCCATCTACATCCACGACACGCCCAACCGGACGCTGTTCGCCCAGACCAACCGCGCGCTTTCGCACGGCTGCATCCGCGCCGAACGCGCGACCGAACTGGCGATGACGATGGCCATTCTGGGCGCCGACCTGCCCAAGGACACGGCAGTCGAATACAGCCTCTCGGGCAAGTATACCAAGGTGCCGATGACCAAGCCCTTCCCGGTCTACATCACCTATTTCACCGTCGCGCGCGACGTGAACGGCACCCTGCGCAGCTTCGCCGACCTCTATGGCCGCGACCCCAAGGTGATCGCCAGCTTCGCCCAGCCGCGCCAGCTCCACACCACCCAGCGCAAGAGCAACGAAGCGGTGACCAAGCTGGATAATCCGCTGTAAGCCTTTGGAATTTCGCCCCTCCGTCAGCCCTTCGGGCTGCCACCTCCCCGCCATGCGGGGAGGACCGCAAGATCCTCCCCATGAAATGGGGAGGTGGCAGGCCGCAGGCCTGACGGAGGGGCCCCTTCAGGCAAACCCCAGCCGGTCGGAATAGATCAGCCGCCCACCCGCCAGCCGCGTGAGCGCCTGGGCAAAATCGGCCTCGGGCAAGGCAAAGCAGCCGTCGCTGCGCCCCAGCTTGCCCCATTTCTCCAGCATGTCGGCATTGGCATACCAGGCCGGATGGACGACGATGGCGCGGTCCTGCGCCATCGTGTTATCGGGGTCCACGCCGGTCAGGCGGATCGAGGGGCCATATTTGCCGCGATACCATTCATTGGTGATGAAGGCCCCGCGCGAAGTGGCCAGGCTGTTGACCTGATTGGAAAAGACCTTGAGGAACCCGTCGTGTTCCGGGTCAGAGCCACGGCCATGGGCAACCAGAATCGATTGCACCCGCCCGGCTTCCAGATCGGCAAAGTGAAAGCGCGGCAGCGAGGACGGCAGCCCAAAATCGGCCACCCCCACCACGTCGCCATGCCAGAGCAGATTGGCCACCCGCGCGCGCTGGGCGGCGGCCAAGGCCAGAATCTTGCGGTGCTGTTCGCTCATCGACCAGGCCTGCGCAAAGACCCGCGGGGCAAGACCGCCCCCGACCAGCGCCCCTGCCACGGCGCCCCCGCGCAAGATCGCGCGGCGCGAAACAGATAGAGCAGGAACGGGCGAGTCGGGCAGCAATGTCATGAGGCCATTCTATACCCGGCCCCATGGAAAAATGCTGAACGAAGTGGCTCGGCTCAGCCCGATTGCGCACCACTCCGCACTGCCCCGCCCAGTTCCAGCAGGGCATCGTCATCGACGCGCATGATCCGCCATTCGTTCATCATCCGCGCGCCGAGCGCATGGTAGAAGGCAATCGAGGGTGCGTTCCAGTCGAGCACCGACCATTCGAGCCGCGCACAGCCCCGCTCGACCGCCAGCCGCGCCAGATGCTGCAACAGGGCCTTGCCCAATCCGGCCCCGCGCGCCTCGGGCCGCACGTAGAGGTCTTCGAGGTAGATCCCCGGCTTGCCCTCGAACGTCGAGAAATTGTGGAAGAACAGGGCAAATCCGGCGGCTTCCCCGGCGTTCTGCGCGATCACCACTTCAGCCATCGGGCGCGGCCCGAACAAGTGCCCGGCCAGCACCTCCTCGTCGAAGCGCACTTTGTCGAGCAGCTTTTCGTAGTCGGCCAGTTCGCGGATCAGGCTGGCGATCAGCGGGAGATCGTCGCGCGTGGCGGGGCGGATGGTGGCAGTCATGCTTGGGTTCCCGACAGGAAAAAGGGTCAGGCGCTCGCCGGGACGAGGCCGTCGATGGAAATCCAGATCGTGCTGGCCCCCTCCCCGACGGGAGGGCGGGCGGTGACGAGGGCCCAGACATGGTCCCCCTCGCGCTCGATCCGTTCGCCGGTGACCAGATAGCCGAGCAGGACGAGGGCAGTGTCCTTTTCCGCCGCGCTCACCACGTTCCAGGCCCGCTCGCGGCTGGCGCCATCGATTCCGCCGGTGATCGCGCGCAGGAGGATCAGGATCTGGCGATGACGCATTTGTGCATCGGCACCCCGGCCCAGACGCTGCAAGGCCTCTTCCTGAAGGGTCAGCGCATTGAGGCTGAGCGGGTCGGCCTCACGCTCCGCATCGGCCAAGGCCAGTGCGCGGGCGGGATTTTTGGCCAGCAGGGCCCAGGCCTCGCCCGCCTTGTCCCACTCGGGGATGGTCCCGCCCAGCCGCGCCCGGTTGGCAAAGCGCAAGGCGCGCGCATCGAGCGTGGCGTCCCCCGCCTCGAACCGCGCGAGGTCCGCCGCAAAAGCGCTTCCAGCCGCAGCAGGAACAGGGGCCGCGACCGCAGGCGCGAAAACGGCGGGAAGAGCGACCGCACCGACCAGCGCAAGGCCTTTCCATCCCGGCATTTTCAGGAACCCCGGCTTATTCAGCGGGCTCGCCCACGCGGGCCGCCGCCGCATCGGCTTCGGCTTCGAGTTGCGCGGCCTTCGCCTCGACCAGCGAGACGATGTGGTCGAGCATTTCATCCGACTGCACGGTGTGGTCGGTCACGCCCGAGAGATAGACCATGTGCTTGCCGTTGCCGCCACCGGTCAGGCCAATGTCGGTCTCGCGCGCTTCGCCCGGCCCGTTGACCACGCAGCCCAGAACCGAGAGCGAGATCGGGGTCTTGATGTGCTGGAGACGCGCTTCGAGCGCCTCGACCGTGCGGATCACGTCGAAGCCCTGACGCGCGCAGCTCGGGCACGAGACGACGCGCACGCCGCGCGTGCGCAGGCCCAGCGTCTTGAGGATTTCAAAGCCGACGCGCACTTCCTCTTCGGGCTCGGCCGAGAGCGAGACTCGCATCGTGTCGCCGATGCCGGCCCAGAGCAGGTTGCCGATGCCAATGGCCGACTTGACGGTGCCGCCGATCAGACCGCCCGCCTCGGTGATGCCCAGATGCAGCGGACAATCGACCGCTTCGGCCAGGCCCATGTAGGCCGAGACCGCCATGAACACGTCCGAAGCCTTCACGGCGACCTTGTATTCGTGGAAATCGTGGTCCTGAAGCAGCTTGATGTGATCGAGCGCGGATTCGACGAGCGCATCGGGGCAAGGCTCGCCATACTTTTCGAGCAAGTGCTTTTCGAGGCTGCCACCGTTGACGCCGATGCGGATGGCGCAGCCGTTGGCCTTGGCCGCGCGGACCACTTCGGCCACGCGGTCGGGCGAACCGATGTTGCCCGGATTGATGCGCAGGCAGGCCGCGCCCGCATCCGCCGCTTCAAGCGCGCGCTTGTAGTGGAAATGGATGTCGGCGATGATCGGAATGCGCGAGGCCTTGACGATCTTGCCCAGCGCGGCAGTGCTCTCCACGTCGGGGCACGACACGCGGATCAGGTCGGCACCCGCATCCTCGCAGCGGCGGATCTGGTCGATCGTGGCCACGGCGTCGCTGGTCAGGGTGTTGGTCATGGTCTGGACCGTGATGGGGGCATCGCCACCAACCGGAACACTGCCAACCATGATCTGGCGGCTCTTGCGGCGCTCGATAGTGCGCCAAGGACGGATCTCGCTCATGGGGCGGCTTATACGCGCATGGTCTGCGCGTTTCCACCCTCAAACGGCCTGCTTTTCCTCAACCGGAAATCCGGCCCGATCATCGGGCCGGAAACACGCCTGTGCGATCAGCTGCCGTTCGGACCGCTGCCCGTCCGTCCGCCACCTGTATTGCCGCCCTGGGTCTGGCTGTTCATGCCGCCCGGAAGCGCACCGACGGCGCCGATATTGCCGAACAGATCCTGGAAGAAGCTGCGGTGACGGCCCAGCGTGGGCGTGTTCTCGCGCACGGGGTGGATCGTGGGCACGCGGGTCAGGGTCTGGTGGCCGACCGTGCTGACATTGCCAGCCGGGTCGAAATCGATCTTGAGAATCTGCTCGCTGGTCGTGCGCGGACGCTGGAACGGCTTCTGCCGGGTGTCGATCGAGATGTAGTACCAGCTCTGCGGGCCGAACTGGCTCTTGAAGGTGGCCTGCCCCAGCGCATGTTCGACCGAAGTGTGGTTGTCGACGCCCGGCTCGATCGAATCGGTCAGCGCCTTTTCCATCTGGAACCCGCGATGATCGTGGATGCTGGCACAGCCGCTGGTGAGCGCGACCAGCAGGGCCAGCCCCGCGCCCTTCACGACCATCCGATTATCGCGCATTCCCTCAACTCCAACCCGAACCCGTGCAACAGGCAAACCGGTGCAAAGGCCCACTATGCCTTCGCGCGCCGGCGCCCTATACCCTGCCCAAGCCTTAGGGGCGAAACGGGTTGTCCGCAATGGCGGTTTCCCGATTGGCCACATTGGTCCACCTTGGGCCCCGCCCTGAGCCCCACCCTGTCGCCCACCAACAAGGATGCCTCCATGTCCCTGCTCGCCCGCCTGATGGGCCGCTCCCACGACGAACGCGACGGCGTGCGCCCGCTCTGGCACCGCGTGGTCGAAATCGCCCGCGAAAAGGAATGGTACGCCACCTGCGGCGTGGCCGACAGCGTGGCCGGGCGGTTCGACATGATCACCCTGATCCTCGCGCTCGTGCTGCTGCGGATGGAGCGCGACGAGGCGCTGATCACGCCCTCGGTCTGGCTGACCGAACTGTTCGTCGAGGACATGGACGGCCAGTTGCGCCAGGGCGGCGTGGGCGACCTGGTGGTGGGCAAGCACATCGGCAAGCTGATGGGCACACTGGGCGGGCGGCTGGGCGCCTATCGCACGGCGCTGGCCTCCGGTCAGGCCGAACAGGGCCTGATCGAACAAGAGTTGGCCCGCGCCATTGCCCGCAACATGACTTTCCGGCAGGAGCCGGCCCAACAGGACACCCCAACAGACGGCCCCTCCCCGCTCGCCCTGGCTCTTGCCCGCCGTGCCCGCGCCTTTGCCGCCGGGCTCGCGCTGGTGCCCGGCGACCGGGTTCTGGCCGCGGAGATCGGACGATGAACGAACAGGAAAGCCCCGAAAAGCAAGTGACCGAATTTTCCCGCATGGTGGACTTGCGCCAGATCACCGATGCCCCGCTCGTGCTCGAACCCGACGAAGCCGAACGCCGCCGTCTGGCCGCGCGCTTTGGCATCTCGGCCATCCACGCCATGCGCGCCCAGGTGCGCTTGAGCGTCGATGGCGCCATCATTCGCGCCGACGGCCGGCTCACCGCCGCGATCGACCAGGCCTGCGCCATTTCGGGCGAGGATTTCCCGGTCGCAATCAACGAGGCGCTGCACTTGCGCTTCGTGCCCGAAACGCAAGTCGAGGCCGAGCCGGACGAGGAAATCGAGCTGAGCGCCAATGACTGCGACGATATCCCCTATTCGGGCCTGACCTTCGATCTGGGCGAGGCCATCGCGCAAAGCCTCGCGCTCGCCATCGATCCCTTCGCCGAAGGGCCCCTTGCCGACAAGGCCCGCGCCGAACACAATCTGGCCGGAGACGCCGCCAGCGGACCGTTTGCAGCCCTTTCCGCACTTCAGAAAAAGGACTGATCCCGATGGCCCGCGGCCAGGACAACAGCGCGCCCAAAAATACGGCGCCCCAAAATACGGCTGCGGGCGGCCCCGGCGCCCGCGACCTGACGCGCGGGCCCATCCTCAAGACGCTGCTGTTCTTCTCGCTCCCCACGCTGGTCGGCAATATCCTGCAATCGCTCAACGGCTCGATCAACACGATCTGGGTCGGGCGGATGCTGGGCGATTCGGCGCTGGCGGCCACGGCCAATGCCAATGTGGTGACCTTTCTGGTCTTTGCCGCGGTATTCGGCTTCGGCATGGCCGCCACGGTCAAGGTCGGGCAGGCATTCGGGGCCGGGCGGACCGATGCTGCGCGGCGCACGTTCGGAACGGCGCTGGGCTTTTGCGTGGGGCTTTCGGCGGTGGTGTCGGTGGCCGGGTGGCTGGGCGCGCCGGCCCTGCTGCGCCTGATGGCCACCCCGGCCGACATCTTCGGCTTTGCGCAGGCCTACCTGCGGGTGATCTTCGTGGCGCTTCCGGCGATGATGATCTCGATCATGGTGTCGATGGGGCTGCGCGGGGCGGGCGACGCGAAGACCAGCCTCTATTTCATGATCCTCTCGGTCGTGCTCGATTGCGGGCTCAATCCGCTGCTGATCGGCGGTTTCGGCCCGGTTCCGGCCATGGGCATTGCCGGATCGGCGCTGGCGACGGCGATTGCCTCCTATGTCACGATGCTGGGCCTGCTAGCCTATGGCTACTGGCACGACCTGCCCTTGCGGCTGCGGCGGGCGGAACTGGTCTACCTGATCCCCCACGCCGACGAATTGCGCTATATCCTCGCCAAGGGCCTGCCGATGGGCGCGCAGATGCTGATCGTGTCGAGCGCGGGGATCGTCACGCTCGGCCTCGTCAACCGCGAGGGCTCGATGGTGAGCGCGGCCTTCGGTGCCTCCTTGCAGGTGTGGACCTATCTCCAGATGCCCGCGATGGCCATTTCGGCCGCGCTGAGCGCGATGGCCGCGCAATCGATCGGCGCAGGTCTGGCCTCGCGCCTTGGCCAGATCACCCGCGCGGGGGTGATCCTCAACCTTGCGGTGACCGGCACGATGACCGCGCTGCTGCTGGCCTTCGACCGCCCGGTGCTGGTGCTGTTCCTCGGCTCGACGAGCCCGGCGGTCGACATCGCCCGCCATATCCAGATCCTTGCGAGCTGGAGCTACATTCTCTTCGGCATCACCATCATGCTGTTCGGCACGATGCGCGCGGGGGGCGTGGTCATGGCGCCGCTGCTGATCCTGGCTTTCGCGATGTTCCCGGTGCGACTGGGGTTCTATCATCTGGCCTATCCGGCGCTGGGGCGCGATGCGCTCTGGCTGATGTTCCCGGTCGGCTCGCTGGTGACGGTGGCGCTGGCCGTCCTTGCCTATGCCCGGCCCGGCTGGCGCACGCGGGCGAGCGCCATTCCCCCCACGGCGCGCCTCGAAAGCGAGGCTGGCGCGGAATGCGCGGCCGAGGGAAGCCCCGGCTAGGCTGGCAAAAACGGAAAGGTGGGGGGATTTCTGTTGCCCGGCACCCCCCGGGCCGCTGGTATCACTTCTGTTGACCGGTGTGTCCAACCGCGCTTTCGCTTTGTAAGATCAGGCCGTTAGGCCGTCAGATTACGCGGCGAGAGCAAGTGCTTCGTTGTCGTTGGCACTTGTGAGTTTTGAGCCTTTAACGGGTTACTCAGCCCGGACGAAAACAGCGCTTTTCAACACACGTCGATCCTAGTTCGGCCCCGTCATCTGTTCCGCGCGAACGGAAAAGGTGGTGGAGCCGCCGGGTACCGCCCCCGGGTCCGCTGCGTCTATTGCACGCCGCAGTTTATCGTCATAGCCGGGTCAAACCCGGCAGAGCCCCATATAGGCATTCGCGCGGCGATGGGAAGACCTTCACGGAAAAAGCCCCTCCACCACGCGTTCCGCGCGGTCCCCCTCCCCATTGCATGGGGAGGATGCAGTCCTCCCCGCTTGCGGGGAGGGGGACCAGCCGCAGGCTGGTGGAGGGGCTCCCCCCCCCAGATCAACCCTTCGCCTTGAGCGCGTCGCGGATCTCGGTCAGCAGGTCCACCTCGCTCGGCCCGGTGGGCGCGGGCGGAGCGGCCGGTGCCTCGGGCTTCTTCACCAGGCTGTTGGCGCCCTTGACGATCAGGAAGATGATGAAAGCCACGATCAGAAAGTTGACCGACTGGGTGATGAAATCGCCATAGCCGATCATCGGCACGCCCGCCGCCTTCAGGTCGGCATAGCTCTCGGGGCTGCCCTTGAACGTGGCGGGGATCGGCCCGAGGCGGATGAAGAAGCGGGTGAAATCCACGCCCCCGGTCACGAACCCGACCACCGGCATAATCACGCTCTCGGTCAGCGAGGTGACGATCTTGCCGAAGGCCCCGCCGATGATCACACCGACCGCCAGATCGAGCACATTCCCGCGTGCGATGAACGTCCTGAATTCTTCGAGAATGGCCATTTGCCCTACGTCCTTCCTTAACCAGATTTATGCATTGATTTCGCTGCGTTTCCGCATTTTCCGGCAGCGCTCTTCAAAAACGTCGCCACCGGTCAAAACGATTGCCTGCCCCCTTGATCGGACAGGCTGCCCCCCTATGTCCGAATGGGCCCCCGCAATCGAGGATCGCTCCCCATGCCCACCGTATTCACCCGCTTTCTGCCCCGTCTCGTTCTGGTCGCCGCAGCGGCTGCCAGCCTCGCCGGTTGCGGGGTAAACTGGCCCCCGTGAGGGCCGTTTCACCAAACCTTAACCACGCCCGCCCGTTGATTGCCAGCGTGTTTCCAATTCGGCAAGATGCGAGGCCATATCGACCAACAACCTTGATCCGGCTCCCCTCTGCGCTATGTCACAGGGGCATCTGCAACGAGGTCTGTCCCCCATGTCCCGCATGTTCACCCGCTTCCTGCCCCGCTTTGCCCTGGCCACGGTGGCTGCGGCCAGCCTTGCCGGCTGCGGTGTCAACTCGATCCCCACATCCGAGGAAAACGCCAAAGCCAAGTGGGCCGAGGTCCAGAACCAGTACCAGCGGCGCGCCGATCTGGTTCCCAACCTGGTCGCCACGGTCAAGGGCTATGCCAAGCAGGAACAGGATACGCTGGTCAAGGTGACCGAGGCGCGCTCGAAGGCCACCTCGATCCAGATCACCGCTGCCGACCTGACCGACCCTGACAAGGTCGCCGCCTACCAGAAGGCGCAGGGCGAACTCTCGCAGGGTCTTGGCCGCCTGATGGCCAATGTCGAGGCCTATCCCGACCTCAAGTCGAACGAGAACTTCCTCGCGCTGCAAAGCCAGCTCGAAGGCACCGAGAACCGCATCGCCGTCGCCCGCCGCGACTACAACGACGCGGTCCAGTCCTACAACACGACCATCCGCACCTTCCCGGCGGTGATCGGCGCCAAGGTGATCTATGGCGCCAAGCCGATGGTGCCGTTCCAGGCGACGACGCCCGGCGCCGAGGAAGCGCCCAAGGTGAAGTTCGACTAAACCACCGTGAACCACCTCAAACTCCTGTGCCTCGGGATGCTCATGGCCGGGCTGGCGTTCCTCGCCGGTCCGGCCATGGCCCAGACATTCCCTGCGCTCAGTGGCCGGGTCGTCGACGAAGCCCACCTGCTCACGCCCGAGCAGGCCGGCGCGCTCGACGCCAAGCTGGCCGCGCTCGACCAGCAATCGCAGCGCCAGCTCGTCGTCGCCACGATTCCCGATCTTCAGGGCTATGAAATCGAGGACTATGCCAATCGCCTGTTCCGCACCTGGAAACTGGGCGACAAGGACCGCAACGATGGCGCCCTGCTGATCATTGCCCCCACCGAGCACAAAGTGCGGATCGAGGTCGGCTATGGCCTCGAAGGCATCCTGACCGACGCCCTCTCGGCGATCATCATCCAGCGCGAGATCGTGCCCCGCTTCAAGGCGGGCGACTATGCGGGCGGGATCAACGCGGCGACCGACCAGTTGATCGCCCAACTCAAGCTCCCCGAAGACGAGGCGCGCAAGGTCGCCGCGCAAGCCGCCGCCCAGCAGAAAAAGGCCAGTGAGCCCCATTTCGACGCGGGTACGGTCGTCTTCCTGGTGATCTTCCTCGTCTTCTTCGTGCTGCCCTTCCTGCGTGCGATGCGCGGGGGCGGGCGCCGCTATGGCGGGGGACCGGGCGTGTTCATCTTCCCCAGCGGTGGCTGGGGTGGTGGCGGCGGTTCCGACTGGGGCGGCGGCGGTGGCTGGGGAGGCG
>DQVI01000179.1 GCA_015661825.1 Novosphingobium capsulatum | reverse complement strand
GTGCTGGCCGCCGGGGGCGGGCTGTGGCTGGCGCGCGAGCGGATCGCCGACGGGCTGATCGCGCGCGAACTGGCGAGCCTCGGGCTTCCCGCGACCTATCGGATCGTCTCGATCGGGCCGCGCAGCGAGGTGCTCGGGAACATCGTCGTGGGCGATCCGCGCCATCCCGATCTGGTGATCGAACAGGCGCAGGTCGATCTGGGCTGGGGCTGGACCGGGGCCGGATTTGGCCCGCGCATCGGGCAAGTCCGGCTCGTGCGCCCGCGCCTTTATGGCCAGATGCGCGACGGGCGCCTGAGCCTGGGGGCGCTCGACCGGCTGCTCTATGGCGGCACGCCCGGCAAGGAACCGTTCCGCCTGCCCGACTGGCGGCTTTCGCTGGTCGATGCGCGCGGGTTGGTCGACAGTCCGCAAGGGCGGCTGGCGTTCAAGGCCGAGGGCGAGGGGGCCTTGCGCGGCGGTTTTGCCGGGACACTGGCGCTGGTGGCGCCGCGTCTGGCGCTCGGGGCCTGCCAGACCGGGCGGGCGACGGCCTATGGCCGGGTGACCATCGCGGACGAGCAGCCCCGCTTCGAGGGGCCGGTGCGGGTTGCGGAGCTGGCCTGTCCGGGCAGCGATCTGCGCGTGGGCGGGGCCGATTTCCAGCTCGATGCACTGGGCGACCGGGATCTGGCCGGGGTGACCCTGAAAGGCCACTTGCGCACGAGCGCGCTGGCGGCCGCAGGTGCGGGCGCGCAGTCGCTCGGTCTCGATACGGCGCTGGCCTGGCGGTCGGGCGTGCTCAGCGGGCGGGTTTCGGCGACGGCAGGTGGTTTGCGCAGCGGGCAGGGCGGGATCGGGCTGCTCGGCCTCGATGGGCTGGTCAAGGTTCGCCAGATGCCCGGCGGCGGCGCCGACAGCGAGTTTCGCGGGACGGTCGATGCGCGCGGGCTGCGCCGGGGGGCTGCCTTCGACACGGCGCTGGCTTCGGCGGAAAAGGCCGTTGGCGGGACATTGGCGGCCCCGATGGTCGCCCAGATCCGTCGCCGCCTCGGCGAGGAGGAGCGCGGCAGCCGGTTTGCCGCCGATCTGACCGTTCGCCATGGCCATGATGGCGCCTGGTCGGTCGTGGTGCCGCAAGGGGCCTTGCGCGGGGGCAGCGGACAGGCCCTGCTGGCGCTGGGCAAAGTGCAGGTGTCGGGCAAAACCGGGCAAGGCCGCGACAGCACGCCGCACTTTGTCGGCAATTTCATCACCGGCGGGCAGGGGCTGCCCCATGTGACGGGCATGATGGAGCGTGATGGCCGCAATGGCGGGGGAGCGCAGTTCCATCTGGCCATGGCCGACTATGCCGTGGCCGGGCAAAGGCTGGCCGTGCCCGAACTGGTCGTGGTTCAGGCGGCCGATGGCACGCTCGGCTTTTCGGGGACGAGCCGGATGACCGGGGCGATTCCGGGCGGGCGCGTGGCAAATCTGGTCCTGCCCGTCAGCGGCACCTATGGCGCGCACGGGGCGCTGGCCTTGTGGCACGGCTGCATCACGCCGCGTTTCGACAGTCTGGCGCTGGGCGAGATGACGCTCGACGCGCGCGCCGTGCGGCTTTGCCCGGCTTCGGGGCAGCCGATGGTCAGGGCCGGGACACAGCCTTTCGCCGTGGCGATGGGGACGCCGGGCGTCGCGCTGTCAGGCCGCATGGGCGGCACGCCGATGCGGCTGGAAACGGGCGCGGTCGGCCTGGCCTGGCCCGGCACGCTGACCGCGCGCGGCATCAATCTGGCGCTGGGCGCGCAGGGCAGCGCGATGCGGCTGGTTCTGGCCGACCTTACCGCGCATCTGGGCGGGGACGTGGCAGCGGGGCCGGGAACCGGGCTGGCGGGCACGTTCGAGGGCGTCGAGGCGCGCATGGGCGCGGTGCCGATGGACCTGACCGGGGCAGGCGGGACATGGCGCTTTGCCGGGGGGCGGCTCGATCTGGCCGATACCCGGTTCGACCTGACCGACAGGGCCAACCCGGCCCGCTTCGAGAAGCTCCATGCGCAAGGGGCCACGCTGGCGCTGGCCGACGGGCGAATCAGCGCCGATGCGCTGCTGCGCGATCCGGCTTCGGGCCGGGCCGTCGTGCGTGCGCAAGTGGTTCACGACCTGTCGCACGCACAGGGTCATGCCGATCTCAAGGTTGATGGGCTGACCTTCGACAAGGATTTCCAGCCCGCGCAGCTCACCGGGCTTGCGCTGGGCGTGATTGCCAATGCGCAAGGCACGGTGACCGGGAGCGGGCGGATCGACTGGCGCGGCGACCATGTTACAAGCTCGGGCAAGTTTGGCTCGCAAGGGCTTGATTTTGCGGCTGCCTTTGGTCCGGTCAAGGGGCTGTCGGGTAGCCTTGTGTTCACCGATCTGCTCGCCATGGAGACCGCGCCGCACCAGAAGCTCAAGGTCGCCTCGATCAATCCGGGCGTGGAAGTGACCGACGGCACCGTCGATTTGCGCCTGCGACCCGACACGGTGGTCGAGGTCAACGATGCGCGCTGGCCGTTCATGGGCGGCACGCTCCACCTCGAACCGACCGTCCTGCGCTTTGCGAAGGTCGAGAACCGCAATTTCACGCTGGTGATCGACGGGCTCGATGCCGCGCAGTTCATCTCGCGCATGGAGATGGCCAACCTGACCGCGACCGGCGTGTTCGACGGGCGGCTGCCGGTGATCTTCGACGCGACCGGGGGACACATCGTGGGCGGCACGCTCACCTCGCGCGGGGGGGGCAACGTGTCCTATGTCGGGGCGCTGACCTACAAGGACCTTTCGGCGATGGCCAACTATGCGTTCCGCGCGCTCCGGTCGCTTGACTACCGGAGCATGACGATCGCCATGCGCGGCGATATCGCGGGCGATTTCGTCACCCAGGTCCAGTTTGCCGGGGTCAGCCAGGGCAAGGGCGCCTCGCGCAATTTCCTGACCCGTCAGGTGGCCAACCTGCCGATCCAGTTCAACCTCAACGTGCGCGCGCCGTTCTACAGCCTGCTGGGCACGTACAAGTCGATGTACGACCCCTCGGTGGTCAAGGACCCGCGCACGATCGGCCTGCTCGATGCCAGGGGCCGCAGCCGCGTGCCCCAGCCCGGCACCAGTCCGGTGCGCGCCGCCGCGTCGGTTGCGCCGGTCGCCCCCGCCATTCAGCCTTCAGCAAGTGGATCCGTGCGATGAATGCTTCAAGAACCCGCATCGGCTTGACCGCGTATCGCCATGCTGCAACGGTCCGCGCCATGACTTCACGTAAAAGAGGCGACGACAGGGTGCGTTACGGGATGAACGAGGGATGGGGAGCAGCCAGAACCGGCGGGCTCGTGCTTCTGGCAGCAGGCGCGCTGGCGCTGGGCGGCTGCATCTCGGTCAAGGCGCCCGACAAGCCGATCGTCATCGAGTTGAACATCAACATCAAGCAGGAAGTCGTCTATCGCCTGGCCGGAGACGCCAGCCAGACGATCGACAAGAACAAGGACATCTTCTGAGATGGCACGCATGACCATGAAGCTTCGCCCCTCTCGTCCTTTGGCCAGTCGCCCCTTGGCAAGCCGTCTTGTCGCCGCGGCCCTCGTGCTGCCGCTGGTTGCGGCGCCGCTGGCCGCGTTTGCCCAGCGCGACCCGGTCTATGCCGCCGCGCGCGAGGCCGGGCAGGTGGGCGAGAAGATGGATGGCTACCTCGGCTATGTCACGCCCCCGAGCGCCGCGCTCAAGGCCGTGGTCGAGGATATCAATCTCAAGCGCCGTGCGCTCTATTCCGACAAGGCCCAGGCCCAGAAGGCCACGGTCGAGGAATATGCGTTCACTTCGGGCTGCCTGCTGATCGCCCAGACGCGTCCGGGCGAGAAGTACCAGGCGCCCAATGGCAGCTGGCAGACCCGCACGACGGCCGCTCCCCAGCGCGATTCGCGTTGCCTTTGAAAAACGGCTGATTTTCGGGCCCTTGGAGGGGGGGTGTCGCAGGATTGGTGCAAACGTATGCGCGCAAGCGCGGCAAGTTTGCGCCGCAGCGGTTGACTTGCGAAAACCCCCCGCCTAAGGGGCAGGCGCCCTCGGCGGGATGCCGTTGCGCATGACAGGCCCTGCGGGCAGGATCGGCCGGTTTTCAAGCCAGCCCCCGGACGCGGAAGTGAAGGTTTGCCATGAGTGACGAACAGAACGACGTGGAGCCCATCGGTGGGGATGAACGCCTTTCCAGCCTTGATGCGCGGCTAGACGCCGCGCGCCAGCGCGGAAAGGGGCGCAATCCCACGCCGGACCAGGCAAAATCCGACGCGAACTATCGCGTGGGAAACCGGGTTCTGGCGGAACTGATCGGCGGGCTCGCGGGCGGCGCGTTCTTTGGCTGGGTCATCGACCAGTTTGCCGGAACGCGACCATGGGGGCTTCTGGTGATGCTGTTTGTGGGGATAGGCGTGGCCTTCCGCAATATCATCAGAATTTCGAACGGGCGTTCCTGACCGGGTCTTGCACACGGTGGGTGTTCCGGCCGGATGAAAGGCCGGGGCGTGGGGCGCCTTGATGTTTTTGCGCGTAACGGGGACAAGCACTGTGGCCGAAGGAAAGGTCGATCCGGTACACCAGTTTACGATCGAGCCGTTGTTCGGCACCGATCATTGGTCGATTGCCGGGCATAACATTGCTTTCACGAATTCCGCGCTGTGGATGGTGATCACCACCCTGGTGCTGCTCGTGTTTGTCGGTGGCGGCGCCAAGAAGGCGGTCGTTCCGGGGCGCTGGCAGATGGCTGTCGAGGGGCTGACCGGCTTCGTCGACAATCTGCTCAAGTCGAACATCGGGGATGCGGGTCGCAAGTACCTGCCTTATGTCTTCTCGCTGTTCACGTTCATCCTGTTTGCCAACATCCTGGGGCTGCTGCCGCTGGCTCTGGTGGGCATTCATCCCTTCACCGCCACCAGCCACTTCACGGTGACCGGTGTGCTGGCGATCATGAGCTTTGCGATCGTGCTGATCGTGGGCTTTGCCAAGCATGGTCTGCACTTCTTCTCGCTGTTCGTGCCCCATGGCACGCCGGCGCTCATGGTGCCGATCATCTTCCCGATCGAGCTGATCTCGTTCATGGTGCGTCCGTTCTCGCTCGGCCTGCGTCTCTTCGTCGCGATGATGGCCGGCCACGTGCTCCTCGAAGTGCTCTCGGGCTTCGTGATTTCGGGCACCAACGCGGGCGTTGGCACCTTCTTTCTGGCGGGCGTTCCCAGCTTCGTGCTGATGATCGGCATCTGCGCTCTGGAACTGCTGGTTGCCGGCATCCAGGCCTATGTCTTTGCCCTGCTGACCTGCGTCTATCTCAACGACGCAGAAAACCTTCACTGACCGTCACCACCACCCGATACCGTCCTTACGGTTTACGACAAAGAGGGAGTTTTTATCATGGACGCACAGAGCGCGAAGCTTCTCGGCGCTGGTCTCGCTGCCATCGGCGCCGGTCTGGCCTCGCTGGGCGTGGGCAACGTTTTCGCCAAGTTCCTGGAAGGCGCGCTGCGCAATCCGGGTGCGGCTGATGGCCAGCAGGGCCGCCTGTTCATCGGCTTCGCCGCCGCCGAACTTCTGGGCCTGCTCTCGTTCGTCGTCGCGATGATCCTGATCTTCGTGGCCTGATCGGCCTCGACGTTTCACGGAACACCGAGATTGATGTCGGTCGGGGATAAGCCCCGACCGACGTGAACGAAATCGGTTTGAGCGAACTCGGCCCGCAAAAGGGCCCGAAGCATCGGTCAGGCCGAACCCAAAACAGGAAGCGCGGACCAACGCGATGCCCCAGATAGCCCAGCTCGCCGCCACGTATGCCAGCCAGATCTTCTGGCTGCTGGTGTGCTTTGGCGTGGTCTTCTTCGTCATCGGCCGGGGCATGCTCCCGGGCGTGGTGTCGACGATCGACCAGCGCAACAAGCGGATCGCCGATGATCTCGGTGCGGCAGAAGCCGCCCGGACCGCCGCCGACGCCGAAGAACAGGCTTGGCGCATTGCCGAAGGCAAGCAGCGCGCCCAGGCCCACAATCTGATCGCTGCCGCCAAGGCCCAGGCTGCCCACGAATCGGAAGCTGCCCTGGCCGCTGCCGGCGCCGCGATCGAGGAAAACACCGCCGCTGCCGAGCTGCGCATCGGGATCGCCCGCGCTGCTGCGCTCGGCGAAGTCGAAGGCGTGGCTGTCGAAGCTGCGCAAGACATCGCCAGCCGTCTGGCCGGTCTTTCGGTTTCGACCGAAGACGTCCGCGGCGTGGTGCAGGGAGTTCTGGCCCATGGCTAACGTGAGCGAGACGACCGCTTCGGTCGAACAGCCTGTTGCAGGCCATGAAGCGGCCGAACCCACCATCCACGGCATCGGGGCCGGCGCGATTGTCGCTGCTTCCATGCTCGTCTTCCTGCTGATCCTGGTGTGGAAGAAGGTTCCCGGTGCGGTCACCAAGGGTCTTGATGGCCAGATTTCGGCGATCCGCCGTGAACTGGACGATGCCAAGGCGCTGCGCGCCGAAGCCGAGGCCCTGCGTGCCGAATATGCCAAGCGTATCGCCAACGCGGAAAAGGACGCGGTCGCCATGCTCGACCATGCCCGCGCCGAATCCGCGGCGATCATCGCCAAGGCCCAGGCCGACACGCGTGAGATGATCGCCCGTCGCGAAAAGATGGCGGCCGACAAGATCGCCGCTGCCGAACGTGCGGCTGTCGACGAACTGCGCGCCAAGGCGGCCCAGGCGGCCACCTTGGCCGCCGGGCAGCTGATTGCCGCCCGTCATGGCGCCGATGCGGATCGCGTGCTGGTCGATGGGGCGATTGCCGGTCTGACCCACTGAGGTCATCTCCGGGCAGATGCCTTCGGGCAGACGCATTGAAAAAGGCCCTTCCGGGAGACCGGAAGGGCCTTTTTCTGTTTGGACTCCGGGCTCAGGCAGGGCGGCCCAGCGCGACCCGGACTTTGGCCTGCCAGCCTCTGGCGGCTGCGATTCGGGGCAGGAGTTCGCCCCAGCCGCCCAGCGCCACGGCCAGAACGCCGGTGCCGCGCGGATGGACCAGCCCATAGGCGAGCGGGGTGGCCGGATCGGGGCCGGGACGGAAGGTTCCGAACAGGCGGTCGAACACGATCAGCACGCCGCCAAAGTTGCAGTCGAGATAGGCGCTTTCGCTGCTGTGGTGGGCGCGATGATGGCGCGGGGTGTTGAGCACGCCTTCGAGCGGCCCGAGGCTGACCGGCGCCTCGGTGTGCAGGACGAACTGGTAGAGCAGGTTGGCCCCCAGCAGCACCGCGATCATGACGGGCGGAAAACCCAGCAGCGCGAGCGGCAGGAAGCACAGCCAGCCCAGCGACAGGCTCTCGGTCCAGCCCAGCCGGATCGCGGCGGGCAGGACCATTTCGCGGGCGCTGTGGTGGACGCTGTGGGTCGCCCACATCCAGGCCACGGTGTGGCTGAGGCGGTGGAACCAGTAATAGGCCAGTTCGACCGCCACGAAGCCCACGGCCCATGTCCGCCAGTCGTTCAAGGGCAGATGCCATGGCGCAAAGCGGGCCATGAAGGCGAGCGCGGCAAAGGTCAGCGCGGCGTTGAGCGGGCGCAGCAGGGATTGCCCGACCGCGATGCCAAGGCTCACCCCGGCGGCCTTGAGGTCGTAGCTGCGCCCCCGCTGGCGCCGCCAGACATATTCGCCCAGCACCAGCAGGAGAGCCAGGCCCAGCACGGGCGGGTGGCGCCAGATCGGCATCACGGCATGAAACGGTTCCATGGCCTTGTTCCTTATCCTCTCGCGCGGGCGCGGGCGCGGGCCGCGTCGCGCATGGCAGAGGCCTCGGCCTTGCTGACCAGCCCGTCGTGATTGGCATCGGCCAGATCGAAGCCGGGGGTGGGCCCTTCGACGAATTCGGCGCGGCTCACGCGGTGGTCGCCATCGGTGTCGAAGGCCTCGACCAGGGCATCGAGGCGTGGGCCGACGCGGCCCGAGAGCAGCGCGGGGACATCCTCGCGCGAGAGGAAGCCATCGCCGTTGCGGTCGATGCGCAGGAACTGCGACTGGCGCCAGAGGTGGTATTCGGCGCGGCTGACGAGGCCGTCGTGGTTGGCGTCTGCCTCCATCAGGCGCCCGGCCATGTCGCCCCCGAAGGCCGGGGACGGACGGGCGAAGGTGAGAGCAGGGGCGAGGGCCGTTCCGGCCAAAGCCAGGGCGACAGCGAGAATCGGGCGATGCAAGGCATGCATGGGAAATGCTCCGGGAGGGGGCAGCCGGAAGGGGGCTCCGGCTGCCACAGGGAAGGGGGGGACGAGAGGGGACCGGAAAGCCTGTCAGTGACAGGCGACCGACTGGCCCGAGGCATCGGTGCAGCCGCCGCTGTGAACGGGCTTGCCGGTGGCCGGGTCGATGGTGGTCGAGCCCGAATAGGACTTGCCCGTCGCGCTGCTCGTGGCGCTGCTCGAACGGCTGCCCGACCACGTGCCATCGGCGCTGCGCGAGAAGCTGCCGCTGCTCTGGGCTGAGCCGCGCGCGCCGCTCACGCCGGCCGAACCGCTGCGGGTGAGCGAGCCGTCGGCGCCTTGCGTGGTGGTGCCGCCACGATAGCCGCGCGCGCCATTGGCGCCCACGAAGCCGCCACCGCTGGCGCTGGTGACCGAGCCATCGGCATTTTGCTGGATCGTGTGGCCGCGGGCCATCACGCCGCGCGGGCCGGAGGCGACAGCACCACCGGTTCCCGCGCCATTGTTGAAGTGCAGGCGGCCACGGGCCTGCGCGGGGGCGGTGGCGCCCAGCGCGAGGGCGGCGGCGCATAGCAGGGTGCCGAAAGCGGGAAGAGAAGAGGGGGAACGGGGCATCGCATCGGTCCTTTCCAGGGAAACAGCGGGCCCCCTTGTCGGGGCCGCCTCCTGTCTGAGGGTGTCGTGCATCGAGGGTATGTCGGGCCAGCGCCCCTGTGTGGCAGGGCGTGACAGGGGGGCGGGCCTGTCACGGTTTGTCATACCTGCGTTGCTGGAGCGCGCGGGCGCGGGCTGGTAGCAAGCAGGCATGAGCGAAAAAGCCCCCCGTGTTCTGGTGCCCCGCGTTCTGGTCGTCGACGATGATCCCGAACTGCGCGGCCTGCTGCAACGGTTCCTGTCCGAGCACGGGTTCCACGTGCGCGCGCTCGACGGAGGCAAGGCGCTCGATCAGGCGCTCGCGCGCGATCCGGCCGATGTGATCGTGCTCGACCTGATGATGCCGGGCGAGGACGGGCTGGCGATCTGCCGCCGCTTGCGCGCGCAGGGCGATACCACGCCGATCCTGATGCTGACCGCGCGGGGCGATGCCATCGACCGCGTGCTGGGGCTGGAAATGGGCGCCGACGACTATCTGCCCAAGCCGTTCCTGCCGCGCGAACTGGTCGCGCGGCTCCATGCGATCCTGCGCCGTCTGGGCCCCGAGCGCACGCTGATTCGCGAGGAGGTGGTCGAAATCGGCCCGTTCAGGATCAACTTTTCGGCGATGAGCGTCGCGCGCGAGGGGGCTCCGGTGGCTTTGTCGAGCCGGGAATTCGCGCTGCTGGCCGCGCTTGCGCGCAGTGCCGGGCGCCCGCTCAGCCGCGCCCAGCTGATCGAGCGGGCGCTGGGGCGCGATGCGGAGGTGAC
>DQVI01000220.1 GCA_015661825.1 Novosphingobium capsulatum | reverse complement strand
TGGGGCGGCATGGCGGGCCGGGACTGTTCGGGCTCGACAGGGCGTGCCTGGGCGCGCGGCGCGGGCTGGCGTTCGCTGTCGCCCGGCTCGGCGGCCTCGATGGCTGCGGCCTCGCTCTGGGGCATGATGCGCGGATCCTTGAGCAGGGCTTCAAAGATCGGCCAGCTTTCCAGTTCGGCAAAGCGGTCGACGAATTCGCGATAGCGAAAGTCGCTCCTGCCCAGCCGCTCCAACAAGACCTTTGCATCTGCCCGCATAGCCCTACCCCTTAGTATTCGTACCAGTAGACGTTGCAGACAATGGTTAACAAAGCCTAACGAGCGGCCCTCGGTCGCTCAAAAAGGCCCTGTTTTTGGGGAATCCGGGCGCAAAAGCCCATTTTGGACCCTTTACGCCGGATCAGAGGGCCGGTCCTGAATCTTCAGCTCCCGGTCGTCGCGGAAAATCGATTCGACCGGGAGCGTGGGGGAGAGTGGGGCGCGCGGGCGGGGCTCAGTCTGCCACGATCCGGTAGGGCACCCGGTCGCGTTCGGCCGGGTCGACGCGGATGGCCTTGTCGCTGGGCGGAAACGCGCGCTGGTCGCAGGTGTCGCGCGGGCAGGTCCGGCACGAGGCGCCGATCCGCGCCACGGCATCCTCGCTCGTCAGGTTGAGGCCGTCGGCATAGACGAATTCGCTCGCCAGCGCCGCCTCGCAGCCCAGCGCCACCGCATAGCGGCGCGGCGGGCGGTAGTAGGAGCCCGAGGGCTTCACCAGCCCCTTGGCAATCGAGACATAGCGCACCTTGTCGGGCATTTCGGCGAGCTGGACATGGATGCGGTCGGGGATGGCGACGGCCTCGTGGACGATCCACAACGGGCAGGCCCCGCCATAGCGGCCAAACTGGAGCCGGGTGGCCGAATGGCGCTTGGTCACGTTGCCGGCCATGTCAACGCGGTAGAAGAAGACCGGAATGCCGCGCGCCTGCGGGCGTTGCAGGGTCGAGAGGCGGTGGCAGGTCTGCTCGAAGCTGGTGTGGAACGGCTGGCGCAACCGGTCCACGTCGTGGCGCAGGGCGCGGGCGGCCTGCCGGAAAGCCTCGTAGGGCATCGTGAGCGCGCCAGCCGCATAGTTGCCGAGCCCGACCGCGAGCAGATGGCGCGCGGCCTCCGAACGCAAGGGGGCGGCATCGACGATGGAGGCGATCTCGTCGGCCAGCGCCGTCACGCAGACCTGATAGGCCAGCTGGAACCGGCTCGATTCAAGCGGCTGGATGGAATCGAGCGTGAGCACGCGGCGTTCCGGGTCGTAGCGGCGCACGGGGCCGCCCCCGCGCCAGACCACCGAGACGCCTTCTCCCGAAAGCCAGTGCTGCATTTGCGCGATGTCGGGCGAGGGTTCGCCTCCGCCGATCCGCGCGGCCAGTTCCTCGGCCCCGCGGTCGATCGTGTCGACATAGTTGTTGGCCTGGTGGAACCAGTCGCGTGCTTCCTCCCACGGCAGGCGTCCGCCTGCGGCCAGGCTGGCGCCGATGGTGTCGTCCATCATGTCGAGGCGGTGGCGGGTCTGGGTATAGAGGCCGTGGAGCTGGACGACCTGACGGGCCAGATCGGGGAACTGGCGGGCAAGGCGCTCGATCTGCTCGCTTGGCGGGCCGGTCAATGCGTGTGGGGCCGAGGGGTTGGAGGCCGCCAGATGCGGGTCGGCCAGCGCCGCGCGCAGGGCCTCGGCCAGTTCGTCGGCCGCCGGAGGGGCCAGATCGGCCCAGTCGACCGGGAACGTGGCGCCCAGGGCATCGACGAGTCCGGCAGTGAGCGGACGTTCGTCGTTCTCCAGTTGCGAGAGGTAGGAGGCGCTGATGCCCAGCGCCTGGGCCATATCGGCCTGACGCAGGGCGCGGCGGGTGCGCAGGGCGCGCAGGGCCTTTCCGGCAAAGAGGGGGTGGCGAGCCATGACCGGCCAAGGGCTATCACGAGGCACCGGCTTTGCAAAGCGGGGCTTCGCAACTTTGCAGATTAACATTGGACAGCACCGGGCGGGCGGTGCATCGCGAACCATAATTAGCAAACTTGCAAAGCGGGAGATGCGGGGTGTCAGCGAACATTGCCGAAATGGAGCGGCGGCGCGCAGCGGCGCGCCTTGGCGGCGGCCAGCGGCGGATCGACGCGCAGCATGCCAAGGGCAAGCTGACGGCGCGTGAAAGGCTCGATGTTCTGCTCGACGAGGGCAGCTTCGAAGAAATCGATGCCTATGTCGAGCATAATTGTGTCGATTTCGGTATGCCCGAAACCACCATTCCGGGTGATGGCGTGGTGACCGGCTCGGGCACCATCAATGGCCGTCTGGTTTTCGTCTTCTCGCAGGACTTCACCGTCTTTGGTGGCGCCGTTTCCGAGCGTCACGCGATGAAGATCTGCAAGATCATGGACATGGCGCTCAAGGTTGGCGCGCCGGTGATCGGCCTCAACGATTCGGGCGGCGCACGCATCCAGGAAGGCGTTGCCTCGCTGGGCGGCTATGCCGAGATCTTCCAGCGCAACGTGCTGGCTTCGGGCGTGGTGCCGCAGCTTTCGCTGATCATGGGGCCTTGCGCGGGCGGCGCGGTCTACTCTCCGGCGATGACCGACTTCATCTTCATGGTGAAGGATTCCAGCTACATGTTCGTCACCGGGCCCGACGTGGTCAAGACGGTGACCAACGAGATCGTGACCCAGGAAGAACTGGGCGGTGCGGTCACGCATTCGACCAAGACTTCGGTGGCCGACCTCGCGCTCGAAAACGATGTCGAGGCCCTGCTGGTCGCGCGCGAGTTCTTCGATTTCCTGCCGCTCACCAACCGCACCGGCGTGCCCGAGCAGCCGACTTCGGACCCGTGGGACCGTCTCGACGAAAGCCTCGACACGCTGATCCCGGCTTCGCCCACGCAGCCTTACGACATGCACGAGGTGATCGCCAAGGTCGTGGACGAAGGCGATTTCTTTGAAATCCAGCCGGGCCATGCCGCCAACATCATCTGCGGTTTCGGACGCATCGAGGGCCGCACGGTGGGCATCGTCGCCAACCAGCCGATGGTTCTGGCCGGCGTGCTCGACATTGCCTCGTCGAAGAAGGCCGCGCGCTTCGTGCGTTTCTGCGATGCCTTCGAGATTCCGATCCTGACGTTCGTCGACGTGCCCGGCTTCCTGCCCGGCACCGCGCAGGAGCACAACGGCATCATCAAGCATGGCGCCAAGCTGCTGTTCGCCTATGGCGAAGCGACCGTTCCCAAGATCACCGTGATCACCCGCAAGGCCTATGGCGGCGCCTATGACGTCATGGCCTCCAAGCACCTGCGCGGCGATCTCAACTATGCCTGGCCGACCGCCGAAATCGCGGTGATGGGTGCCAAGGGCGCGGTCGAGATCATCTTCCGTGGGCTTTCGGGCGAAGAGCAGGCCGAAAAGACCCGCGAATACGAAGACCGCTTTGCAAACCCGTTTGTCGCGGCGAGCAAGGGCTTCGTGGACGAGGTGATCCACCCCCATTCGACCCGCCGTCGCATCGCGCTCGGACTTCGCAAGCTGCGTGGCAAGAGCCTCGAAAATCCGTGGAAGAAGCACGACAACATCCCGCTCTGAGTTTCCGAGCCCGGAGCGTTCAGGATAAGGTTGCCAGGGAAAGTTTCGCATCATGAAGCTGGGCCGTTTGAACCATGTGGGCGTGGCCACGCCCGATCTCGATGCCTCGATCGCGTTCTATCGCGATGTGATGGGGGCAACCCACATCACCACGCCTTTCGTGCTCGAAAGCCAGCAGGTCCGCGTGGCCTTCGTCGATACGCCCGGCGAGGGCGGCACGGCGGGCACCCAGATCGAGCTGATCGAGCCCACCACCCCTGACAGCGCGGTGGGCAAGTGGCTGGAAAAGAACCCGCTGGGCGGCCAGCATCACGTCTGCTTCGAAGTGCCCGACATCCATGCCGCCAAGGCCTGGTTCGAGGCGCAGGGCAAGCGTGTGCTGGGCGAGCCGCGCATCGGCGCGCATGGCACGATGATCTTCTTCGTCCACCCGCGCGACATGGGCGGGCAACTCACCGAGATCATGGAAGTGCCCGCCCACGACGGGGCCCATTGATACCTTAAAGATGCCTTATGCGCGTGCCTAACCCCCCGCATGCGCATGATCTGGAGAGGGGGCATATTCGGTCCACTGTCCCCTCTCCAACCCAGTTTGTCCCCCTCGGTGTGTTCCTGAGCGGGGCTTGAGGATGGCCTGATGACACAAGAGAAAAAGCCCGGAATCGACGATTGGGCCGCGCTGGCCACCCGCGAGGTGAAGGGCCGGGATCTGACCTGGCACACCCCCGAGGGGATTGCGGTCAAGCCGCTCTATACCGGGCAGGACGTAACCCACGATCCGGGGCTTCCGGGCTTTGCCCCGTTCACGCGCGGCGTGCGCGCGAGCATGTATGCCGGGCGCCCGTGGACGATCCGCCAGTATGCGGGCTTCTCGACCGCCGAAGAATCGAACGCATTCTACCGCCGCAATCTGGCGGCCGGGCAGAAGGGCCTGTCGGTCGCCTTCGACCTTGCCACCCATCGCGGCTATGACAGCGACCACCCGCGCGTGGTGGGCGACGTGGGCAAGGCAGGCGTGGCCATCGACAGCGTCGAGGACATGAAGATCCTGTTCGACGGGATTCCGCTCGACCAGATGTCGGTCTCGATGACGATGAACGGCGCGGTGATCCCGATCCTGGCGTTCTTCATCGTCGCGGGTCAGGAACAGGGCGTGCCCACCGAGAAGCTGGATGGCACCATCCAGAACGACATTCTCAAAGAATTCATGGTGCGCAACACCTACATCTATCCGCCCGAGCCCTCGATGCGGATCATCTCGGACATCTTCGCCTATACCAGCGCGAACATGCCCAAGTTCAACTCGATCTCGATTTCCGGCTATCACATGCAGGAAGCGGGCGCGACGCAGGTTCAGGAACTGGCCTTCACGATTGCCGACGGCATGGAATACGTGAAGTACGGCATGGCCTCGGGCCTCGACATCGACAAGTTCGCCGGACGCCTGTCGTTCTTCTTCGCCATCGGCATGAACTTCTTCATGGAAGTGGCCAAGCTGCGCGCCGCGCGTGTGCTCTGGCACCGGGCGATGACGCAGCTGGGCGCGAAGGACGAACGCTCGAAGATGCTGCGCACCCACTGCCAGACCTCGGGCGTGTCGTTGCAGGAGCAGGACCCCTACAACAACGTCATTCGCACCACGATCGAGGCCATGGCCGCGATGCTGGGCGGCACCCAGTCGCTCCACACCAATGCGCTCGACGAAGCGATTGCCCTGCCCACCGACTTTTCCGCCCGTATCGCGCGCAACACGCAGATCGTGATCCAGGAAGAGACCGGCATGTGCAACGTGGTCGATCCGCTGGGCGGCTCGTACTACATTGAGGCGCTGACCGGGCAGCTGGTCGACCAGGCCTGGGCGATCATCGAGCGGGTCGAGGCCGAAGGCGGCATGGCCAAGGCGGTTGCCGCCGGCTGGCCCAAGGCGATGATCGAGGAAGCCGCCGCTGCGCGTCAGGCCCGTGTCGACCGGGGCGAGGACGTGATCGTCGGCGTCAACAAGTATCGCCTTGCGCAGGAAGACCGCATCGAGACCCTCGAAGTGGACAACCACGCGGTGCGCGAGGCGCAGATCGCCCGGCTCGCCGCCGTGCGGGCCGCGCGCGACGAGACCG
>DQVI01000191.1 GCA_015661825.1 Novosphingobium capsulatum | reverse complement strand
GGTCGCGATGCGGCTGGCCGGGCGCGGGATGGCCCGCGCCATGCTGCCCGGAGCCGAAGACCGCGCGGCGGCCACCCACGAAGCGCTGCTGGCCGATTATGCCGACATTGCCGGCCCCTGCGCCGATATTGCGGTCTACGACATGGGCCCGGCGCTCTCGACCCACCTCGAAGGCCTTGCCGCCGCGCACGAAACCGCCCGCCACGATCTGGCCCGCGCGCAGGCCATGATGACCGCCACCCAGACCGTGCTGGCCGGTTTCGTGCCGCTGGGCCTCGTGCTGGTCGCGCACATGCGCGCGCAGCCGCCTTCGATCCCGCTGCAGGCGCTCGCGCTGCTGGCCGCGATGGCCGCGCTCGAACCCTGGGCCGGGCTGACGATGATCGACATGCGCGCCCACCGCCTGCGCGCCGCGCAGGAGCGCATCGCCGCCCTCGACAGCGCGCAAGCGACTGCCCCCCCATCCCCTGCCGTTGCCCTGTCTGAACACCCCACCCTCACCCTCGCCGGGTTGACCGTGACAGCAGGCCAGCGCCTGCGCGTGGGCGGCCCTTCGGGCGCGGGCAAGACCCGGCTGGTCGAAACGCTCGTCGGCCTGCGCCGCGATTGTCCCCAGCCGCTCGCCGTCGATGGCCACGATCCGCGCGCGCTGGGACTGGCCGCGCTGCGCCCGGCTTTCGCGCTGGCCGGACAGGACAGCACCCTGATCGCCGGGAGCGTGCGCGACAACCTCCTGCTCGCCCGCCCCGGCCTGCCTGAAGGGGCGCTGTGGGATGCGCTGGGCGTTGCCGCGCTCGACAACGTGGTGCGCGCCCTGCCCGAAGGCCTCGACACCTGGCTGGGCGGCGATGGGGCAAGGCTCTCGGGCGGGCAGAAGCGCCGCCTCGTGCTCGCCCGCGCGCTGCTGGCGGGCAAGCCCTGGCTCGTGCTCGACGAACCGAGCGAAGGCCTCGACCCGGCGACCGAAGCCACCGTGATCGCCCGCCTCGATGGCTGGCTGGCGCGCACGGGCACCGGGCTGGTCCTTGTCAGCCACCGCCCGGCCATGGCCGCGCTGGCGGGCGACAGGGTGGTCGATCTGGCCCCACCGAGCACCAGCCCGGCCCCCGAAATGGAAGGCGTGCCGGCATGACCACGCCCGAGCCGGCCCTCGCGCTCGACCGGATCGACCACAGGATCGTCGACGAACTGCGCGTCGACGGGCGGTTGAGCATCAACGAACTGGCCCGCCGCGTGGGACTGAGCAAGACACCCTGTCAGGTGCGGCTCAAGCGGCTGCTCGATTCAGGGGTGATCCGGGGCTTTCGCGCGGTGGTCGATCCCCAGAAGCTGGGGCTGGCCCATATCGCCTTCACGCAGGTCAAGCTGTCGGACACCCGCGAAAAGGCCCTCGAAGCCTTCCGCCGCGCGGTCCTTCAGGTCGAGGAAGTGGAGGAGTGCCACATGATCGCCAGCCACTTCGACTACCTGCTCAAGATCCGCACCGCCGATATTCTGGCCTATCGCCGGGTGCTGGGCGAGCAGATTTCGAGCCTGCCCAACGTGGCCAGCACCTCGACCTATGTGGCGATGGAAACGATCCTCGAGCATGGGGCCTGACAAAAGGGAGGCCTGAAGTACCTTTCAGGCCGCCAGCGCATCCCCTTGCGCCCCGCGCGCCACCGGGGCGCGGGCCAGCCCCACGACCAGCGCGACGAGGATGCCGATCCCCGCCTGACCGAGGAAATTGGGCACGAAGCTGCCGATGGTGTCGTGCAGATGGCCCCCGATGCTCGGCCCCAGCGCCGCCGAGGTCGAAACCACGGTCATCACCGAATAGAGTTCAAGCCCCGCGCGCCCGCCGAACCAGTTGCGCAGCAGGAGCGCCGTCCCCACCGTGGACACCCCGATGCCGATCCCGAACGTGAGCGCGAAGAAGCCGAGCGCCATGCCCGAGAGCGGCAGCACCAGTGCCAGCGAGGAAAAGGCCGAGCCCATCAGCGCCAGCACCGTCAGGCGCCGCGCATCGACCTTCTGCCCGGCCACCCCCGCCAGTGCCGCCGCCACCGCCGCCACGAAAGCCGCCGCCGAGATGAAGCCGGTGGCCTTTTCGGGCGAAATCGCATGTTCGAGCATGTGCTGGTAGGCGAACGAATGGACGGTCGTGTTGATCAGCAGGCAGGCCGTATAGGCCGCCACGACGATCCAGAACTGCCATGTGCCCAGCGCCGCGCGCGCGCTCCAGCCCTCACTCGCCGTCTGGCCTTCCTGCCCGGCGGCCCCGTGGATCGCGCCGGCCATGCGTTCATAGCGCCCGCAGACCACCGCCGCGAACAGCCCGAGCACCAGCGCCCCGGCGGCGCAGGCCAGCCAGTAGAGCCGCCAGTCCCCCGTGCTCGCATGGATCGCATAGAACGTGAGCGGGCCGGTCACCGCGCCGATATTGCCCGCGGTGAAATAGAAGCCGATCGCGCTCGACCGGCGCCCCTCGAAGGCATTGCCGATGGCATCGACCGCCGGGATCGTCCCGCAGAAACAGAACCCCAGACCGAGCAGCAGCGTGCCCAGCAGGTACATGCCCACGCCCTGCATCCACGCCAGCGCGATGAAGCCCGCGATCAGCTGGACCATGCCCGCCAGCAGCGTCACCGCCACCCCGAACCGCCGGATCACCGCCGCCGGCACCAGGCTGGCCGCCCCGCAGGCAATCCCCAGCACGGTAAAGCCCATTCCCGCCTGCGCCCAGGTCAGGTGGAGGTCGGCCACGATCATCGGCAGGACCTGCCCCAGCGAATTGAACGTGGACGCCATGAGCAGGAAATAAAGCGCGGAAAAAGCGCCCAAGATCACGATACGCATCGACTGGAGGCCTTTTGCCGGAAGGATCGGGGAAGAAACAGGGTCAAGCCGCCACCTCGACAGGCAGCGCCCCCCATGCGGCCAGCACGGCCTCGCTCTCGACGAGGAGCGAGCAATGCTCGGCCATGGCCTTGAGCGCATAAAAGTGCAGCCCTTCGTCGAAGGCGCCGCAGGCGTCGGACACGACGAACGTGTGATAGTCGTGATGGAAGGCGTCGCGCGTGGTCGAATCCACGCAGCAATCGGTGGTCAGCCCGGTCATCACCAGCGTGTCGATCCCGCGCGCGCGCAACTGCTGGTCGAAGTCCGTGCCCGAAAAGCCCGAATAGGCAAGCTTGCCCACCTCGATGTCGCCGGGCTGCGGAGCGACGCGGTAATAGGCCTCGCCCCCGCTGCCGATCCGGCAGATCGCCTCGGCGCCGGGGGTGCCGCGCCGCTCCATCAGCGTGCGCAGCGCGTGGCTGTCGCTCTCGGGCCGGGTCATCACGCGCAGGAAGGCGACCGTCACCCCGGCCCGGCGTGCCGCCGCGATCAGCGGCTCGATCCGGTCGATCACGCGTTCGGCCACGCCCATGTCGACCCCGCACTGGCCGACGACACCCTCGGGCGCGGCGAAATCGACCTGAATGTCGACCACCACCAACGCCGTGCGCGCGGGCGCGATCATCGCGCCGGGGGCCCCGACATGGGGCAGCGTCTGGTCAGACATCAGCCGCGACCTTCACTTTGCCGGGAAAGCGCGCGCGCAGCACCGGCAGGATCTTTTGTGCAAAGACCGGCAGCATCGCGAGGTAATCAGGGAAGATCACCATGAGCCCGTCGAGCGCGGTCTTCTCGAAAATCTCCGTCAGGCGCGCCAGCACGGTTTCGGGCGAACCGGCCACATGCGGGGCCATCAGCGCCGAGCGCGCCTTGCGGGTGAAATCGTTCTCCTTGCCGATCTCGGCATCGAGCATCCCATAGGCGCGCAACATGCCGCGCAAGGTTCCCTCGTCGAGGCCCTCGCGATAGGATTGCACCATCGCCTCGGCCTCTGCGTCGGTCTCGCCGATGACCAGGATCATCATCGAATAGGTGCGGATGGCATGGCCCAGCGCGAGGGCATCGGCCTTGGCCTTGTGGGTATTGGCGACCAGTTCGTCGAGACCGTTGCCCGCCAGAAACAGCGCGTCCATGTGATCGGCGGTGAAGCGGATGCCCGCCTTCGAGGTGCCCGCACAGACGAGGAACGGGCGCTTTTCGGGCTTGGGCCGCGAGGTGCAGTCCTCCAGCGTGAAATACTTGCCCTTCGCGGTCACGCGCTCCTCGCTCCACAGGCGCTTGATGTCCTCGATCCATTCGGTCGCCAGAACATAGCGCTCGTCGTGGTCGACGCCTTCGGGCCAGGCCCCCATCTGGGCGAACTCGTCCTTGTAGGAGCCCGTCACCACATTGAGCCCGGCGCGGCCATGGCTGATCTGGTCGAGCGTGGCGATCATCTTGGCAGCCACCGCCGGGTTTTGCAGCAGGGTGTGGATCGTCGCCCAGACCCGCACGCGGCTGGTCGCCTGGGCAAGGCCCGCCATCATCATCGGGCTGTCGAGCGAGGATTCCCAATGCTCGATTTCGCCGCCAAAGCCCTTGAACTTGGCCATCGCCATGATGAAGTCGAGGCCCATGGCATCGGCCATCTGCGCGACCTTGAGGTTGTAGTCGTATGAACCGTCGAGCCGGGGCGAATTCTTCGAGATGATCCAGCCGCCATTGGCCATGGGCATGAAAATGCCGATGTCGCGCCCGCCGGTGTCGGACGGAAGGTCGAACGGGGCAACCTGGGGGATCGTATCGGTCATGACGGGTCCATGATAAGCGTGGAAAGGATATGTGGCGACGGGCGGGATCGCAGGCAAGCTAGGATGCGCGCAGGCTCCCTTCTTGTCTGTCCGCGCCCGAAGCGTTGAACGGCGCGCGCATGAAGCGCAGCTTGCGACAATTCCATGCGCGCCCCGCCAAGACAGCCTCTTGCCCCCTGCCCTACAGCCCGCCGACACGCCCAAGAAACAGAGGCACGAAACAAAGGAAATCCTGCATGGCAAACTGGTTCATCACCGGCACGAGCTCGGGCCTCGGGCTGGCTCTGGCCCGCGCGGCGCTGGCGCGCGGCGATACGGTCGTGGGCACCGTGCGTGCGCAGGCCGATGCGCAGGCCTTTGCCGCGCTCGCGCCGGGCCGCGCCCATGCGATGAAGCTCGACGTGACCGACGAGGCCGCCGTGCAGGTGGTCGTGCGCACCGCGCAAGGTCTGGTCGGGCCTCTCGACTATGTCGTCAACAATGCCGGGCGCGGGTTTACCGGGGCGATCGAGGAAACCAGCCTTGAGGACGCGCGCGCGCTTTTTGCGGTCAACGTGCTGGGGCCGATGGCGGTGATCAAGGCCGTGCTGCCCGCCATGCGCGCGCGCCGTGCCGGGCATATCGTCAACGTGACCTCGGTTTCGGGGCTGGCGGCCTGGCACGGCACCGGGCTTTACGGGGCGACCAAGTTCGCGCTCGAATGCCTCGGGCGGACTTTGGCACAGGAAGTGGCGCCGCTGGGGATCAGGGTGACCAACGTGGCGCCCGGCGGCATGCGCACGGCCTTTGCCGCCACGCGCCTGCCCGGCGCGGAACCGGTGATTGCCGACTATGCCCAGACCGCCCATGTCGCGCGGGCCGTCTTGCAGGACAAGCACGGCCACGAGCCCGGCTCCCCCGAACGCGCCGCGCAAGCGATCCTGACCGCGCTCGACGCGCCCGAGCCGCCCCTGCTGCTGCTGCTGGGCGAAGACGCGCTGCACTATGCCGAGCATGAATTTGCCGGGCTCGAAGCCCAGATCGCGCAGTGGAAGGACCTGACCCTCTCGATTGCCGCCGAGCCGGAAGTGGCCGGATCATAAAGCCGCCACCCCTTGCGCAAGGCCCCGGACTTGAACCGGGGCCTTGCGCAAATCAGTTGGTGAAGAGGGCCTTGCTGATCACCGCATGGACACCCCAGTTGCCATTGGCGACCTGGCTGATCCCGAAATCGACCCCCACCGAGAGCAGCGAGATCGCCTCGTCCTCGCTCAGGTCGCGGATGGTCATCAAAAAGCGGCGGGCCTTGCGGAAAGCGTCACGCATGGCCGCATCGATGGACGAGCGCTTGTAGACCTCGCTCTGCGCCTTACCGCCCAGCTCGCGCAAATAGTCCGGGTTGGAAAAGCCCAGGATCACGTATTCAGTGGGCGTCTCGATCATCGGATAGTCCAGCTCGCGCACATGGGGCGCGGCGGCCTTGGCCTTGTGCAGGATCACCTGGATCACCGCCGTCATCGAGCATTCGATGGCCGTGCCGCACAGCTCGCCATCGCCCTGGCTGGCATGGGGATCGCCCAGCGACAGGAGGCCGCCGGGCACGGCCACGGGCAGGAACACGCTGGCCCCCGGCCCCAGCCGCCAGTTGTCGATATTGCCGCCGAAATTGGCGGGGGGAACCGAATCAACCAGATCGGAATGGGCGGGCGCCAGCGCCACCACCCCGAAATGGGGCCGCACGGGAATCTCGATGTCGCGCAGGACGTTGAAGTTCTTCTCGATCGTCTCGGGATCGACCGGAACGCCCGGATAATCGTACATCGGGTGGATCACCCCCGAAGGGTCGGTCTGGGGCGTCCAGCGATAGTTGTAGACCGCATGGGCGACCGGCAGCCCCGCGCCCTTCTCGATCTCGTAGATCGTGATCACCTCGCGCGGCTTGGGTTCGGTGAGCAGTTCGGCATAGTGGAAGCCCCAATAGGCCGCCACGTTGCTGCCAAAGGCGCGCCCGGCAAAGCGCGGGTTGCGGCTGGGGCGCGGGTCGATGTCGAGGATGCGCACTTGCACGACGTCGCCCGGCTCGGCCCCCGAAATGGCGATGGGCCCGGTGCAGATGTGGACGCCAAAGCCCTCGCCCGGCCCGCGCCCGACCACCGAAGCATCGAGGGGCCCGGCCCCGCGCCGGTCGATCACTTTACCCTCTGCTGTCCAGCGATAGATCGCCTCGGCGGCCGGATCGCCGTCGATCATGCGTTCGGCGTCGTCGTTGGCGTGGTGGGTGAGCGTCTCGACGGTCACATAGTCGCCCGAGCAGACTTCGAGCGCGGGCTTGAGGGTCTTGCTGAAATAGCCCCAGTGGATCGTGTCGGGGCGGACCGGCAGGGCATGGTGGCGCACGCCGCGCGCGGCATCGACCTGCACGTCCTCGACCAGCCCGTCCACCAGCCCCTCAACATCGCCGAGCCCTTCGCGGATGGAGGGGGCGGCGCTGTCCTCGCGTTCTTCGGAGCGGCCTTCCTTCTGGGCGCTCGGGCGTCCGCGCCGGGGCGCCTCGCCCATGTCCTCGGGCAGCGCGCCGACCTTGCGATATTCGCGCGGGCTCATCGCGTAGCGTTCGCGAAAGGCGCGGCTGAAGCTGGCGCTGTCGTTGAAGCCCCATTGATAGAGGATTTCGGAAATCGAGCGCTGGGCATGGAGCGGGCTGCCCAGATCGAGGCGGCAGCGTTCGAGGCGGCGGAACTTCACGAACTGGCTGAAGCTCTCGCCCGCGCTCTCGAACAGCTTTTGCAGGTAGCGCGGCGAGATGCGGTGTTCGGCGGCGATCTGGTGGATCGACAGGTTGGGATCGGACAGGCGCATCTCGATCGACTGGAACACGCGTTCGAGGATCGCCGCGCGCGCGCCCGCCGCGCCCCCCAGTTCCTTGACCGGCGCCTTGTCGAGCAGGGTGGCCGCGATGAATTCGGGCAGGGCCAGTTCGACCGGGCGGATCTGGTCGTCGGACACATCGACGATGGTATCGGCGACCGAGCGCAAGAGCGCGGAGAGCATGCGCCCGATGGCCTCGTCGGCGATCAGGTTGCTGATCTGCGAAGGCAAGGCCGAGCGCGAGCGCAAGGCGGGCAGCGCATGGGGCACCTTGACCAGCAGGAACCGGTGCTCACCCGCCAGATCGACCTGCGTGCGCGAGGCACCCCCACCATAGAGGATGTCGCCTTCGGCAAGGTCAATGGTGGTGGTGCCCTGCCGGGCGCTCAACCGGCCTTCGAGCAGGAGCACCAGCCAGAAACTGGGCGCTTCCTGCGCCATGTCGATGGCCAGGGACTGGCCATTGCCCGTCACGCGGACGAACTGGATGCCCTGCCCGCTGGTGAAGCTCACCAGCTCGCCATAGAGGTCTTCGCTGGTCGCCTGAACTTCAAGGGAAACGCGGCGCAAGGCAAAGCGCCAGGCATCCTGACGCTGCTCGCGCGGGTAGGCATTGGTGGTGAAACGCAAGGAATGCTGCCCCTCGATGTGATCGGCCCTGAACTGGCCGACTGTTCGATACCGGCCTTGCCCCCGAGCTTACGCCATTGGCCGGGCCGCGCAATCCTGCGCAGCGCCCGGCCCTGCAGGGAGGGCAGATCAGGCCGCCGTCACCCGATCGGCCCCCTCCGTAAGCGCCGCAGCAGAAAGCCGGGCATGGGCGGCGGCATAGCGATGGACCAGCCACTTGTTGAACTGGCCTTGCGCGCCCTCCTGCCACGAATAGCGGCCACGCGGGGCAAAGCGCGAGCGCAGGCCCTGCTGGACGAGACCGTCGACGTGGAGATCCTGCGCGATGATATGGCCCGAGGCGCGGATGTTCATGTCGAGCTTGTGGTCGAAGGCCGGGTCGGCCATCGCGCCCGGCGCGAACAGGAAGCCGGTGTCCATCTCCAGCGTTTCGGGCCCGGTCGGGCGCAGGATCAGGTAGATCACCATGTCGCTCATCATCACGAGGCTGAGCGTGGGCGGGATATTGGCGAAAGTCATCCGCATCCGCCCTTCATCGCTCAGGCCCGGAAACACCGGCAGCACGGCCTTTTGCGTGGCGTTGAAGCTGGCGTCGGCATGGAGCGTGCCGTTGAAGCGCAAGAAGCCGCCATCGGCCGGGTCGCTGTCGGGAAACTCGGCCAGCCCGGAAGGCACGAAATCGTGCAGCGGCCCGTGGTGCAGGCGGCTGGCATGATAGCCGTCGTTGTTGTTCTCGAACATGACCTTCCAGTTCCACGGCAGGCTCGGCGCGGGGTCGGGGCGCGGGCCTTCGGCACGGGCAAGGTCGTAGCCGGCGATGGCCTGTTCCACCCGGGTCAGGCGCGGGGCCAGCGGGGCGGCATCGGCATCGAAATTGATGAAGATGAAGCCGTTCCACAGCTCCACCCTGAAATTGGGCAGGCCATACCGGGCCTTGTCGAAGTTGCAGGTCTTGCCCATCGCGGGCGCGGCGACGAGCTTGCCCTCAAGGGTATAGCTCCAGTGGTGGTAGGGGCACAGGAAGCCGCGCGCATTGCCATGCCCCTCGGCCACCAGCATCGCGCGGTGCTGGCACACCGAGGACATCGCGCGGATCTCGCCTTCGAGCGTGCGCGCCACCACAACCGGCTCGCCCACCAGCGTGGTGGTGAAATAGTCGCCCGGATTGGCCACCCAGTCGGCCCGGCCCACGCAGAGCCATTCGTGATTGTAGAGCGCCTCCTTCTCGAATTCATAGAATTCCGCGCTGGTATAGCATTCGGGCGGCAGGGTCTGGGCATCGGCCAGATCCACCGCCGAACTTGCGAGCGAGCGAATGAAGCTGTCGGTAACGAGAGGCACGGGCTCAACTCCTGATGGCATTGCGGTGGTATGATCACTCGTCATTCCCGCGCAGGCGAGAATCCAGTTTCCGGCGCTTGATGGCTATACCATCCCGGATACCCCATCACCGCTGTCTTTGCCGGATTCCCGCCTGCGCGGAAATGACGAACCTGTATCGAGCGGGTTTTCTAGAGTACCCCGCCCGCTCGGGTCTTGAGCGGGGCACCCCGAATTCTTGAGTGCAAGCTTGCGCCCGCTTACTCGCGGGTGAAGTCCGCCGGAACTTTCGGCTCCGGCCCGGCCTTGCCCCAGAGCACGATCTCGTTGCCCCACGGGTCTTCAAAGGCGTGGTTGTAGCCGTTGAAGGTCGACCAGTAGTGGTTGCGCCACAGTTCCTTTGCCCCGCGCTGCGTGGCGGCGGCCAGAATGCGTTCGGCGCTGTCGTCGTCGCTGATCAGGATCCAGATGCGCGGCTTGCGGCCCGTGGTGGACAGGGCGCGGGGCTCGACCCCGGCGCTGTCGGGATGGGGGCGGGCATTGGCCGCATCGAAGATGCCCAGATGGAGGTTGCCGATCTGGCTGTCGGTGCCATCCGGGTTGGGGAACTGGCCGCCCGGAACCATGCGGTGATAGACGCCTGCGGGCTTTTCGTCGTTCTGCCAGCCGAACACTTCGGCATAGAACCGCGCGGCGGCGGCGGGATCATCGCTGGGCAGGTCGACGAAGATGAGCGTGTTGGGCATGGGTGCGATCCCCTTTCGTGAAATGCGGACAAGCAAAGGATGGCCGCCTTCTGGCGCGCGCCCGCGCGTCCGGCTTGGGCCAGCGCGCCCCGTTTGTTGACGCGCGCGCTATGACTTGGCCTGGGGCTGGCGCGCCCGGCGCCTCTCGCAGGCCAAGTCATAGGGCGCACGCAAACAAGACCCGGGCGCCCCCCTCTCCGACAAGGATCGCGGTTTAGTCCCCTATTCAATGAGGCACATGCATGAGCTTGGTCTGCAATCACGGTCGGCAGCGGGCAGAAACGGCGCCCGGCGCGCTGCACACTCTCAAAGCCACGCCCGAGACCGTGCACTGGGGCTATTTCTCGCCCTCGATCAAGCCCGCCCTCACGATCAAAAGCGGTGATCTGGTCCATGCCGAAGCGATCACCCACCATGCGGGCGATGCCCCCGACCTGATGTTCGACGAAGGCGTCGAGCGCATCTTTACGGAAATCGACCCGACCACCCGCGCGCCGGGCGTCCACATCATGACCGGGCCGATCTATGTCGAAGGGGCCGAACCGGGCGACATGCTCGAAGTGCGCTACCTCTCGATGGAGCCGCGCAACCCCTATGGTTCAAATCTGGCGGCCAACTGGGGCCATCTCTATCAGGAGTTCGACGAGAAGGAGCGCGTGACGATCTACCGGCTCGACGCGCAGACCCAGACCGCCAGCGCGCTCTATGCCTACGATTTTCCCGGCAAGTACCTCGTTCCCGGCACGATCACCAATTGCCCGGTCTGCGACCGCCAGCCCGCACTGCCCGGCGTGACCATCCCGGCCCGCCCGCATCTGGGCACGGCGGGCGTGGCCCCGGCGGTGAACGAGCCGGTCAGCACGATTCCCCCCGGCCTCCACGGCGGCAACATCGACAACTGGCGCATCGGCGCGGGCGCGACGATGTACTACAAGTGCCAGGTCAAGGGCGGGCTGTTCTCGATCGGCGATCCCCATGTCAGCCAGGGCGACGGCGAGATTTCGGGAACGGCCATCGAAAGCTCGCTCAACTGCCTGTTCCAGATCATCCTGCGCAAGGATTTCGAGTTCCCCTCGCCGCTGCTCGAAACGCCAAAACACTGGATCGTCCACGGCTTTGGCGACACCCTCGACCAGGCGATGAAATCGGCCTCGATGGACATGCTCAGGCTGCTCGACGAACAGGTCGGCCTTTCGAAGAACGATGCCTATTCGCTGATGAGCGTCGCCAGCGACTTTGGCGTGACCCAGGTGGTCGACGGCACGCTGGGCGTCCATGTCCGCGTCAACCGCGACATGTTCCCGGCCCGTGGCGTGGTCAAGGACCCCGGATAAGCCCAAAAGGGTCGCAACGGGCCAAAAAGGTCGCAACAGGAAAGTGGGCGCCGGGCACCAGCCGCCGGGCGCCCTTTTTTTGTTCGGATCATCGGAGCCCCCAAACCTTTTTGCGCCACGCGACAAGACCGCCCGCGCGCAGCATGGCAAACCATCGGCCAAACCATCTGCCAGAAAGGATGCCAGCCTTGTCCGTGATCACTCCCCCCTCTCCCGCTCTGGCCCCCGTTCTGGCGCCAATCACCAGCCGGGCCGCATGGCGCGGCGACCAGTTGAGCAAGGGGCAGGACTGGATCTATCCGCTTTCAGACGCCCAGATCGCCGAACTCGAAGCGCTGGGCACCCGCTTCATGGCCGAAAACCCCGATCTGCGTACCGTCCGGGCCGAGGACTACCCGCTCGTCGAAACCGCCACGGCCTGCGAGGAATGGCGGCAGGAAGTCGAATTCGGGCGCGGTTTCGTGCTCGTGCGCGGGCTGCGCGCCGATCTCTATTCCGACGCACTGTCGAGCGCGATCTACTACATTCTGGGCCTGCACATGGGCGACCCCATCCGCCAGAACGAGATGGGCGACCTGATCGACCATATCTATGCCACCTCCGACAAGACGATGGACGATCCCACCGCGCTGTCCTCGAAAGTGCGCGACAAGCTGGTCTACCATTCGGACAGCTCGGACATCGTGGCGCTGATGTGCCTGCGCGGCGCGCGCGAAGGCGGGGCCTCTTGCCTCGTTTCGGGCGCGGAAATCTACAACGAGATCCTGCGCCGCCGCCCCGACCTTGCCCCGCTGTTGTTCGAGCCGTTCCACTGGGACTGGCGCCGGCAGGACCACGAGGCCCCCGCCGATACCTACACCTCGCCCATCGTCAGCCTCGAACAGGGCGTGTTCAGCATGTACGCGGGCTCGCTCTACATCCTCACCGCGCAGGACTACGAGGGCGTGCCCAAACTCACCGACGACCAGATCGAGGTGCTGCGCCTCTTCGACGAAATCACCTACGAGCCGGGCATGGCCATCGAGATGGATTTCCGCCCCGGCGACATCCAGTGGCTGTCGAACTATGCCGCGCTCCACGCCCGCACGACCTTCTGGGACTGGCCCGAGCCGCAGCGCCGCCGCCACCTCCTGCGCCTGTGGCTGTCGAGCAAGGGCGCCCGCCCGGTCGTCGAAGGCTTCGGCAAGAACGGCGTCGTCCAGCACCGCGCCGCCCCGCGCGATGGCGGAGCCGAACACCCCGACGCGCATTTCGACGTGCGCGGCATGGCGGTGCCCCGGCTGATTTCCTGAGGCTTGATAACGAAGGGGCCATCGGCCCCTTCTCCCCCGCAAGCCGTGCAACAAGCCTGGCCCCGTGTTGTGTCGATGAAGAGCCTTGCCGACATATTCTCCTGTCCGGCCAGAACGGGGGCGGTGCCGAAGAAAACAACGACAAATCAGCTGTGTCACCGCTTCCGGCCAGAGGCTGTGACACACAGCATTCGCTGGATGGAAAGCGATCCGGCGCCGCCGCGATTCGTCACCGCGCCAGTGCGGCAATTCCTGCGCGCAAAGGCCCACGCGCGCTCAGCAGCGCCAGCCCCCAGGCGACAAGGCCCGTGACGATCACCAGTGCCAGCGTGAAGGCAGGGGCCAGCCCCCAATAGCCGGCCACAAGGCGCGCGCCCCAGGCCAGCCCGAAAGTCGTCAGCGTGGGCCAGCCGATCAGGCGCAGGAGATCGCCCAGCGCGCCGCCCCCCAGCATCCCGTCATCGCCCCGGCGCGCCTGCCACGCCGCCCAGCCCAGCGCCCCGGCCCAGCCCACGGCCACG
>DQVI01000021.1 GCA_015661825.1 Novosphingobium capsulatum | reverse complement strand
TCCTTCGGGTCGGTTTGGCGGGTCTTTTGTGCCACCACGGCGTCGGCTGTTCGCCACGATGCTTCCAGCATCGCTGGGCTCTCAGCCTCCTTGTGATGACCCAAAATCCCTCGCCAAACCTCCGCCGCCTGACTTTTGGGTCGGGCTCTGACGGCCGGCGCCTCCGGTGAAAGGAGGCTGAGACGGGATGAACAGGGCTGATTCCCGGCGAAAGCCGCTCTATGACAAGGGCATGAGAAAACCCGCGATCCTGGCCGCCGCGCCTTTCCCGCCCGTGACCATGACCGCCCTCGAGCAGGCATTCACCGTCCACCGCATGTGGGAAGGCTTTTCCGGCGCGGTGGCCGGATCGATCCGCGCGATGGCGACCAATGCGCTGTTCGGCACGCTGGACGCCGCGATGATGGACCGCCTGCCCGCGCTCGGCCTCATCGCCAATTTCGGCGTCGGCTATGATGCCATCGATGTGGCCGCCGCCGCCGCGCGCGGGATCGTGGTGACCAATACCCCCGGCGTTCTCGACGAGGAAGTGGCCGACCTGACACTGGGGCTGCTGCTGGCGACGATCCGCCACCTGCCCCAGGCCGAGCGGCACTTGCGCGCCGGACTCTGGGCAAAGGGCGAGGCATTCCCGCTCTCGCCCACATTGCGCGGACGGCGTGTCGGCATTCTGGGGCTGGGCGCGATCGGCAAGGCGGTCGCGCGGCGGCTCGAAGGGTTCGGCGTGGCGATCGCCTATCATGGCCGCACCCGGCAGGAGGGCGTGGCCTATCCGTGGTATCCTTCGGCGCTGGCGCTGGCCGGGGCGGTCGACGTGCTGGTGGTGGTCGTGCCGGGCGGGGCGGCGACGGCGAGGCTGGTCGATGCCGACGTGCTGGCCGCGCTGGGCCCGCAGGGCGTGCTGGTCAACGTGGCGCGCGGCAGCGTGATCGACGAGGACGCGCTGGTGGCGGCGCTGGGCAATGGCACGATCCTGGCCGCCGGGCTCGATGTTTTTGCCCATGAACCGCATGTGCCGCCCGCCTTGCTGGCCTTGGACAATGTGGTGCTCCTGCCGCACATCGGTTCGGGCTCGCAGGCCACGCGTCAGGCGATGGGCCAACTCATGATCGACAATCTTTCCAGCTGGTTTGCCACGGGCAAGGCGCTGACTCCGGTTCCCGAAACCCCGCCAGCAGGTTGAGATCAGGGCCCGAGCATCCCGGTAACAGCCGATGACGAGGGATAACGTTTCGTCTCGACACGGCGGAACGACGCGGCAAGGCTTGCATTCGGGCCGCGGATTTGCGACGTGCGCGGTTCACTTTCAGAAGATAGGGATGCCTGTCCACAATGAATTCGACCCAGGCGGCGCGTGCTCCTCTGCATCAGCGGGTTCGGCGCAAGGCGGAACGGATGTTCGGTCCCGCAGGCATTTTCTTCAAGGGATTCGTCAAGAACCCGGTCATGGTCGGGGCCATCGTGCCCTCGTCGCGCCGTACCATCGAGAAGGTGCTCTCGAAGGTCGACTGGGAGCATACTGACCTGTTCGTTGAATATGGGCCCGGCGTCGGCACGTTCTGCCAGCCCGTGCTCGACCGGCTGCGCCGCGATGCGCGCCTGCTGGTGATCGACACGAACCCCGATTTCATCGCCTACCTCTCGCGCACCATCGGTGACAGCCGCTTCATCGCGGTCAACGGGTCGGCGGCGGATGTCGAGGCGATCGTGCGCGAACATGGCTACGACCATGCCGACTACGTGCTTTCGGGCCTGCCGTTCAGCACCCTGCCCGAAGGCGTGGGGCCGGCGATCATGGCCGCCACGCACCGCGTGCTGCGTCCGGGCGGGGCCTTCCTCGTCTATCAGTACACGGCCCGCGCGCGCGCGCTGATGAGCCGGTATTTCCACCGCATCGACAAGGGGTTCGAGCCGGTCAACGTGCCGCCTTGCGTGATCTCGTGGGGCTGGAAGGACTGAACTGCCGATCCAGCGCTCGCGCATGAAAAAAGGGGCCCGCAAGGCCCCTTTTTTGTGTCCGGCGGGATCAGCCGGCAGGATCAGGTGAACGGGCGGGGAAGGTCGCGCGTCAGCTGGCCGTGGATCGCGGCCAGCATGACCACGAAATAGGTGTAGCCCGCCGAATAGAGCAGGGCCGAGATCGCATCGCTGACCAGACGGGCAATGTCGCTCTGCGCGCCCAGCAGCATCTGCGCAGCGAGCCCGACGATCATCATCGCCAGCCCGTAGACGATGGCAAAGAGCACCCCGGCCAGCCCGAGAAACGCGAGGATGCGCCCCACATTGCCCCGCGTGAGCGCGATGCTGGCGCGGATCGCCATCAGCGGGTTGTGCGTGCGCCCCACGCCCAGCACCGGCCCGACCATGATCGTGCGCAGCATCGGATAGAGCATCGCCACCATCCCGGCCACGGCGGCCACGATCATCGGCACATGCAGCGCCGCAAGCACGGCGGCCACCGCCATCATCAGCGTGAACGCGAAGAGCCCGACGAGGATCTGCGAGACGAAATAGGCCGGCACCCGCGCGGCGCAGTTGCGCAGCGCCTCGCCCACGGTCGGGCGGCGGCGGTCGAGAATGCCCACCAGCATCGTGATGAAGCCGGTGATCTGCATCAGCGAGATCGGCAGCAGGTAGGGCAGGTTGCGGGTGTAATAGTCCTGCAAGACCTGCGCGAGCTGTTGTTCGTCCATCTGGGCGGTAACCGGCGGCGGCGCCACGAAGACCGACCAGGCCAGCATCGGCAGGAGAAAGAACACCCCGGCAATCGCGATCAGCACGTCGGCATTGGCCGCGACCAGACGGGTCACGTTTGCCCAGGCGGCGCTGCTGTCGAACGGTGGAATGACAGGCGGGGGAACCACGGGTCGAGTCACGGAAATTCCTTGAGGATCTTGGCTTTTTCAGGTGCTCTGGAGTGGGAAGGCGTTTCCACGAAACGCCTTCCCACTCCAGAACTTTGTGGTCACACGATTTTTGGACAAAAACCGGTTCCCGCTTTTTGTCATCGTGCCCTAGCAAATGCGGGCAGGCAACGCACCTGTCTCGCAGCCCCTTCTTGCGTTGAACCCTTGCGTTGAAGCGCGCGGAGGGCCAAATCGCAAGACATCATGACCGCCACCCCCCAGATCGAGATCCGCCGCGAGACCGAGCCGGTGCCCTATCGCACCGCGCTCGATGCCATGGCGGAGCGCAATGCCGCCATTGCCGATGGCACCGCTTCCGAGATGCTCTGGCTGCTGGAGCATCCGCCCGTCTACACCGCCGGGACCAGCGCCGACCGGGCCGAACTGCTCGATCCGCGTTTCGAGGTGGTCGAGGCCGGGCGCGGCGGGCGCTATACCTACCATGGGCCGGGCCAGCGGATCGGCTATGTCCTGCTCGACTTGCGCAAGCGCGCGCGTGATGTGCGCGGCTTCGTCCATGCGGTCGAGGGCTGGGTGATCGACACGCTGGGCGATTTCGGCGTGGAAGCCTGGCGGGCCGAAGGGCGCATCGGCATCTGGTGCGCCGGGCCCGACGGGCGCGAGGCCAAGATCGGCGCCATCGGCGTGCGCATTCGCCGCTGGGTGACGATGCACGGCTTTTCGGTCAATCTCTCGCCCGATCTTTCGCATTTCGGGGGGATCGTGCCCTGCGGGATCGAGGAATTCGGCGTGACCAGCCTCGCCGCGCTGGGCAGGCAGGTGAGCAGCGCGCAGTGGGACGAGGCCTTGCTGGCGCGCTTCCCCGCGTTCCTTGCCAAGCTTGAGGTAGCCTGCCCGAAGCCAGCGGGAGAGGCATGATGAAGATGGGACATCGCTGGCTGGTGGCAGGCGCGCTGGCGCTTCTGGCCGGGTGCCACGGGCAGGAAAGCCCGGCGGACAAAGCCGGGGCCAAGGCCGCCGGGGGCGAAGTTCTTCCCGGCTCGGTCAGCGATGCGATGATCGACCTCGATGGCGCCACCGGCACGCCGCCGCTGCAACCGCCACCCCGCGTCAAGGCCGAGCCGGTCAAGGCCGAAGCCTCGGCACCGGCAGAGGCGCCCCCCGCGCAGGATCAGGCCGACAGCCCGGCGCAGGATCGGGCAGGGAACTGATCCCCGGCCTGACCAGAGGCACTGCCCCCTCCAAAGCTCATGGGGTGCAGGGGGCCTTGCCCCCTGCGGTATCCCTTGTTCTTGAAATCAGAAATCGCGAAGCGACAGCCATGCCCCCGAAGCAAACCCTGCCTCGGCCGCGAGCGTGTCGAATTCGGCGGGCCACTGTGCCCGCCAGAGCGTCTTTTGCGCTTCGCTGGCCCATGCGCCGTCGATCCCGTTGAGCATCATCGTGCGCAAGTCGGTCAGGCCGAAGCCGAGGTGGCTGTACATCAGTTCCCATGCGCCAGCCGGGCTGACGTGGTGGAGCGTGGGGTCGTCGGTGTTGGGGTGCAGTTTCAGGCCGAGCTGCGCCATGCGGCGGATCGGGTGGTCGAGCGCCCAGCGGTCGGCATCAAGCGTGCGCAAGTAGTAGGAATTGGTCGGCACGATGGTGAACAGCAGGCCGCGCGCGGCACAGGCGCGGGCAAGCTCGGGGTTCTCGATGATCGTATAGCCATGGTCGACCCGGTCGACGCCGATCTGGTCGACCACCGTGGCCACGTTGGTCCACGGCATGCCGAATTCGCCCGCGTGGGCGGTCGTGCGCAGCCCGTGGCGCCGGGCGAGGGCATAGGCATCGGCAAACATCTCGGGCGGGCCATCGGGCTCGCGATAGTCGATGCCGATTCCCGCCACGCGCGGGTCGGGATGGGCGACGACGGCTTCGACCATGGTCATCGCGTCGGCGGCGGGGGCCTCGCGGTCGATGGCCGGGATCAGCAGCGAGGAGATGCCGAAATCGCCCTGTGCCGCGCGCATGCCTTCGAGGATTCCGGCCAGCGCACGGTCATAGGGCAGCCCGGCATCGCGGATCGTGGCGGTGGGGTTCCAGAAGAATTCGGCGTGGCGGATCGCCCCGGCGGCGGCGTCTTCGAGATATTCGTAGGTGATCTGCCGCAGGTCGTCGGGTTCGAGCAGGAGATAGGCTTCGAGCGCGCGCAGTACGCGCAGTACGCCGATGGGGCGGGTGCCGCGGGTGTAGAAGCCGTCGATGTCCTGTGCGGTGAGCGGGGCGCCATGTTTGGCGGCCAGCGCCTGGAACGTCTCGCGGCGGACGGTACCGAGCAGGTGGCAGTGCAGCTCGACCTTGGGCAGGCGGGCGAAGAACGCGTGCTGGGCCTGGGTCAGCAGGCGCGCGATCGGGGAATCGGGGACGAATCCGATCTGGCTGTCGGCGGGGCCGACGGCGGAGGAGGATGTCTGGTCTTGCATGGAAATCCCGGAAAGACGGCTCAATGCGCGGTGGCGGCGCCGTAGAAATAATAGCCGAGCGGCAGGGTCAGGATGAACAGTCCGGGCGGGATCTCGCGCCAGCGCCCGGCGAGGAGCTGGACGAGGACATGGACGAGCAGCCCCCCGGCAATGCCGGTGCCGAAGCTGTTGGAGATGAGCGTGAGCAGCATCATTGCCATCGGCGCGAACATGTCGGTGATCCCGTCGGTTTCGCTGCTGCTGCGCGCTGCCGTGCGGATCGTGCCGAGCATGGCGATGCCGATCAGGATCAGCGCGGGCGCGGTCGCCTGACGCGGGATCGCCATGGCCAGCGGCATGGCCAGCAGCGCGAGCAGGAACAGCCCGGCGGCGGTCAGCGTGGTGAGGCCGGTGCGGCCCCCCGCTTCGACCCCGGCGGCCGATTCGACCAGCGCGGTGCCCCCCGGAACGCCGACCAGCGGGCCGAGCGTGGCGGCCAGCGAATCGATCAGGAACGGCTTTTCGATGCCCGGCAGGTTGCCGTCTTCGTCGGTCAGCCCGGCCTTGGCGCCGATGGCCAGCGTCGTGCCCAGCGTGGAGAAGAACTCCGCCGCGAAGAACGTGAACATGTAGGGCAGGGCGGCGAGTGTCAGCGCGCCGGCCAGATCGACCTTGCCCATGACCGGCAGTGGCGAGGCGGGCAGGAAGGAGGCCGGTTGGGCAAGCGAACCCTTGAGGCTCGTCAGCCCGAGCGGAACCCCCGCGAGTGCGGCCACCACGATCCCGGCCAGGATCGCGCCGGGCACGCGGCGGGTCTGAAGCGCGATGGCCACGGCCAGCCCGATCAATGCGATCACCGGCCCCGGCTGGCTGAAATCGCCCAGCGCAAAGGCGTGGCGCTTGACATCGACCGCCACCATCCCCGCGTCGCGCAGGCCCAGCAGGGCGATGAACAGGCCGATCGAGGCGCCAAGGCCCAGCTTGATCTGGGGCGGGATGATCCGCACGACCATGCCGCGCGCGCCGGTGAGCGTGAGGACCACGAAGGCCACCCCCGAGAGCATCGCGATGCCAAGGCCGGTGGTCCATGGCACATGTTCGACTTGCGCGAGCGTGACCCCGAGGATTGCCGAGCCGCCAATACCCGGCCCGACGATGAACGGCAGGTTGGCATAGAGCGCCATGGCGATGCTGCCCGCCGCGATCAGCACGATCACCCCGGTGGTGGCCGCGGCGCGGTCCATGCCCCCGCTTGCCAGCAGCGAGGGGATCACCACGATCAGGTAGGCGGCGGCCAGAAAGGTCGTCAGCCCGGCGATCATCTCGCGCGCGGGGGTGGTGCCGCGCGCGTGGAGGGCAAAGCGACGCTCGATGAGGCCAGCGAGGGCGCTGGCGAGGGAACCTGCGCCGCTCACTGGCGGGCCTGCCCGACAAAGCCGGTCAGGAAGCGGTCGGCGTCGATGGCGCGCACGAGGTGGACCTGCCGGACGCCGGTGCGCGGCGCGGTTTCTTCAGGCCAGACTTGCGGCTCGCCATAATGCATGCCGGGCATGGTATCGACATCCATGCGCACGGTGAGGTCCTGCGTGACGAGCGAGCGGTCGATGGCGAGAGCCACGGTGATCTCGTCCCACAGCGGCTGGCCGGTGCGGGCATAAGTCTTGAAATAGCGGGCGACCGGGCTTGGCGAGGCGGCGATTTTTGCGATCACCTCGGGGCTGGCCCTGACGCTCGAACTGACATTGCCGACCAGCGTGATCGCCTTCCACGGGGCGGTGAGCACGATGTGCGCGGCCTCGGGGTCGAACAGGAAGTTGAAGTCGGTCGAATAGTCGGTGTTGGAGGTCGTGCGCGCGAAGGCGGTGTCCAGTTTGCCCGGCTCGATCACGATCTCCTTGGCCAGTTGCGCGATGTCCGGTGCGACCCGAAGAGCCAGCGCAATATTGGTGAGGGGGCCTGCCGCAACGATGGTGACCTGTCCGGGATGGGCGCGCACGGCGGCGACCAGCGCCTCGACCGCGCCCTCGTGGCGGGGCTTGATGGTGGGCGCGCCCTCGGGCAGCGGGGGGACCAGATCGGGGTCGTCGGGGTGATAGGTGCGGCCCGGACGCGGGGCATTCCACGCGCCCTTGAACGGAATGCGGCCAAAGCGCGCTTCCCAGTTGGCCATTTCGGCCTGGGTGCGCAGCAGCGGCATGGGCGAGCCCTTGTAGACCGGCACGTCGGGGCGCCCGGCGATTTCGAGGAAGCGCAGCAGGTGTGCGGTTTCCTCGGTCATCCATGCATCGCCCGTCACCACGCTCACCCCCAGCAGGTTGACGCGGGGATCGCGCAGAAGCGGGATCATCGACTGGATATTGCTCTGGCCCGGCCCGAGGAAATCGTTGTCGAAGAAGATCATCACCCGGTTGTCGGCTGCTTTGCCAGAAGCCTTGGGGCCCACTTTCGCGGCGGCCTTGGGGGCTGGGCTGACGGCAGGGCTGGCAGCGGCAGCGGGATTGGCCGCTGCGACAAGAGCGGCCAGCGATGCGGCGAGCAGCAGGCGAAGCGGTCTGGTCATCGGCAAAAGTCCTGTGCCCGTGGAAGAGGGGGGAAGGGGGGCCTTCCGGGGCATCTTCGACGCGATGCCCCGGAAGGTTAACGACAGGCGATCACAGCCTGGCGGTAATGCTCGCGAAAAGATAGCGGCCGAGCGAATCGTACATGCCTGCGAAGAAGGCCCCGTTCGAGGTCTGGCCGCTGGTGCTCGCGGTGAGCGGGGGATCGCGGTCGAACAGGTTGTTGACGCCAAGGCGCAGCGTGTACGAGCGGGCCACGTCGAACGAGGCGGCCAGATCGAAGTAGTGCATGGCCTTCAGCCTGGCGTCATAGGGCTGGTAGCTGCCGGTCAGGAACGTGGCGCTGCTGGTGCGGTCGTTGCTGGTGCCGCCGATGAAGCGCCAGGTGGCCGCCAGACGCACCGCGCCGCTCGGCGCGACCCAGTCGAACGTGGCGCGGTGGCGCCAGGTCGGGATCGGCTGGCCGCAGGTCACGCCGAAGTAGCCGTCGCAGCGATAGGGCTGGGTGCCCGGCACGATCTGGACTTCGTACTTGTTGGTGAGCGTGCCCGAGAAGCTGAAGCCCACGGTGCCCAGACGGCTGCCGAACAGGTCGTCGAGGCTCTGCCTGCCGCTGGCGGCAAAGTCGATGCCCGAAGTCCGCAGATAGCCCGCGTTGATATTGGTGGTCAGCACATAGCCGCTGTTGACGAGCGAGCCGGTGGCCGGGTTGCGCTCGATCTGGTCGCAGAAGGCGCCCGCCGTGATGCACTGGCTGAGCGTGATCGTCGCGGGGAGCGTGGTGATGAGCTGGTCGACCTTGATGTCGAAGTAGTCGACCGAGAGCGTCAGCCCGCGCAGGGAGGGCGGGGCAAGCTGGATGCCGAAGCTCTTGGTGTTCGACTTTTCCGGGCGCAAATTGGGGTTGCCGCCCACGAGCGCGCCCGAAAGCTGCCCGGCGGCCGGTTCGATCGAGCCATACTGGTCGGCGGTCACGCCCGAGCCCGCGCACTGGGCGAAGGTCGCGGTCGGGTGGGCGCCTTCGCACGGGTCGGTCAGGCGCGCGGTGGTCACGCGCTGGGGGCCGAACAGTTCGACGAGGTTGGGCGCGCGCACGGCGTGCTGGAAGCTGCCGCGCAGGCGGATCGCGCTCGAAGGGGCCCATTCGGCCCCGGCCTTCCAGGCCAGCGTGTCGCCCGCAGTGCTGTAGTGCGAGTAGCGGATGCCCGATTCGACCGCGAGGCTCTTGAGGAACGGGTGGTCCTCGGCCAGCGGCACGCGGACTTCGCCATAGAGTTCCTTGACGTTGAACGCGCCGGCGATCGGATATTCCCCGCCCGAGTTGCCCGCCACGTCGCGGCTCGAATAGTGGCTGTCGGGGGTAAAGCCGATGCGCTCGTCGCGATATTCGGTGCCCAGCGCCACGCTGATCGGGTTGCTGGCCATCGGCAGGGTCAGGCCAAGGTCGCCGGTGACCGAGCCGCTGACGATGGTTTCCTCGGTAAAGCCGGTGCGGGTGAAGGTACCCTGCACATAGTTGAGCGCTTCGGGGGTGACGCCGGTGGTCGAGAAGATGTTGAGCGGCACGCAGGCGGTGTCGGTGCCGTTGAGCGCGCTTTCGCAGACCGGCTGGCCATTGGGCCCGGTCACCGCGCGCAGCGAATTGGCAAAGCGGGCGAGCGAGATGTCGCCGGTCAGGCGCGAATCGTAGTTGGTCCGGCCATACTGGGCATAGACATCATAGTGCCAGCCGCGCGCGAACTGGCCGCGCACGCCGCCCACCACGCGATACGAGGTGTGGGTGGTGATGTCGTGGCGCGAACCGCCCGGCGCATTGCGCATCGAGACGTTGACCGTGGCGTTCTGGGCAGGCGTGAGGCCGACCGACGAACAGATCAGGTTCTGTTCCTGCGCCGAAAGGAACGGGTTCGAGCAGTTGATGCTCTCGGGCACGGTGAAGACGCCCGTGGGCGACAGGCGGATGTCCGACTTGTCGTGCATGAACATCATTTCGCCATAGATCTCGACCGCCGGGGAGACCTCGAAATGGGCCATCAGGTCGGCGTTGATGCGCTCGTCGGGCGCCTGGAGATCGTAGGTGTTGCCGTTGTTGAACCCGTCGGACGTGCGATAGGCGCGCAAGGTGTTGCCGGTCGAGCGGTCGAGCGTATAGCTGCCGCGCGTGGCGCCCGTGGCCGGGTTGGTCAGCTGGAACTGCGCCGGGTAGGTCGTCGAGGACAGCGAGCAGGCATAGCCCGCCGCCGTCGCGTTGAGGTTGCAGGTCGAGAAATCGCGCGTGCTTGTGCCCACGCCCTCGATATGGCGATAGCCCACGAAAGCGGTCACATTGCCCCGGCCACCGGCAAAATTGTGACCGGCGGTCAGCGAGATGCTCTGCTGGAGGCCGTCGAAGGTGCTGCCCTGCGCCGGGTGCTGCCCGGCGGCGGTGGCGACCGCGGCAATCGGATTGCCGTTGTCGTGCTGGTAGAGGCCGTTGCTGGCGTCGAGCTGGAGGCCCTGGAAGTTCTTCTTGAGCACGAAGTTGACGACACCGGCCAGTGCGTCCGAGCCATAGACCGCCGAGGCGCCGCCGGTCACCACGTCGATCCGCTCGATAAGGGCGGCGGGCACGTTGTTGATGTCGGCAGCCTGGGCCGCCGAGCGGGCGGGATCGCCCTGCATCAGGCGGCGCCCGTTGATCAGTACGAGGGTGCGCTGGTTGCCAAGGTTGCGCAAGTTGATCGTCGCCGTGCCGCTCGCGCCCACGGTGCCGCCACGGTTGCCGCCGCCCTGGTCGGCATAGACCTGGGGCAGGGTGTTGAGCATGTCTTCGAGGCGGGTGACGCCGCGCTGCGCGAGGTCTGCTGCGCCCACGGTGGTGATCGGGCTGACGCTGGTGGCATTGGGAACGCGGATGCGCGACCCGGTCACGACGATACCAGCATCTGGACCGGCACCCGGATCAGCAGATGCAGGGGCTGGATTGTCCTGCGCGAAGACCACGCCGGGCACCATGGCCAGCAGCGAGACACCCAGCAGCGCACCCTTGCGCAAGACGCAGCCCGATGGGCCGCGCGACGGAACGTGAGCAGGTGACGGCATCGAAAAACCCCCCTTATGAATTTTGCTGCCCGCCAGCATCATCCGCCATCCCCGTCGTCCTGCTGTTCCGGTCGCCACGGTTTGCCCGCGTTGGTGCGCCGCAAGCCACCGGGGTTCGCCTCATACGACCCCGCTGGCAGGACGGGGCGACGCTATGGTGCGCCGCCTATCAAGGGAAACTGTTTATGTTTATCATTTCATAGATTGGATTTATAAATAGCACGTCCGCAACAGAAAGCCGTTCCTTGCCAATGCGCTCCCCCACCCGGCCCGATCCGGCCTTGCCCCGGTCCGGCCCGCTCGATTCGGCCTCTCCGCCGCTTCCCGCCGGGCGCATGCCGCTCTCGATCCGGCAGTTGCGCTTCTTCGTCGCGCTCAGTCAGACTGGCAATTTCAGCCGCGCGGCCGATGCCATGGCGGTCTCGCAACCGGCCCTGAGCGCCGCGATCCGCCAGATCGAAACCCTGCTCGACACCCGTCTGTTCGACCGCACGACCCATTCGGTGGTGCCCACACAAGCCGGGCGCGCGCTTCTGCCCCATGCCTGGCGCCTGCTGACCACCGCCGACAATGCCTTTGCCGACATGACCAGCGTGTTGCGCAACAGCCGCGCCACCGTGCGGATCGGGGCGATCCCTTCGGCCTTGCCCGCCACGGCGCAGATCGTCGCCCGGATCGACGAGGACGCGCAAGGCGTGAACCTCCATCTGGCCGATGGCACCAGCGATACCCTGATCGCCGAGCTGCGGCGCGGTGCGCTCGACATGGCGGTCTGCGTGGCGAGCCTGATCGACGAAGGGCTGGTTTCCACCCCCCTGATCGAGGACGACATGACCCTCGTGCTCTCGCGCAACCACCCGCTGGCAGGTGCGCCATCGTTGCACTGGAGCGCGCTGGCGGGGATGGAAGTGGTCCATTTCAACAGCGGCAGCATCGGCGAAATCAGCGCCTCGGCCATGCGCGAGAACAATATCGTCCACTCGCGCCGCTTCCGGGTGGATCACATGGAATCGCTGTTCGGTCTGGCACGCAGCGGGCTGGCCGCCGGGGTCATGCCCCGGCTCTATGTGCGTGGCCACGATCCTGCGGCGCTGGCGGTGATCCCGCTGGTCGAACCTTCGATCCGCCGCAAGGTGGTGCTGCTGGCAGGCGCGCATCTGGCCGATGAACATCCCCCGGCAGCGGCCATTGCCGCCCATCTGGCGCAAGTGCTGCCCGGCGCGCTCGGGGCGGTGGTCTGAAGGGGCCTATCAGCGCGCGTCAGGCGCTGGCGCGGTGATAGCGGTTTGGCGCGTCGGCGTCCTGCACGTCATAGGCGAACCAGGCCCCGGCGGCATGGTCGAAGACCTGCACCAGCCCGTCGCTGACGCGGGCCTCGTAAAAGGCATTGGCGGTGCGGTCGTAGGCGCGCAGCGAGTGGCCTTCGAGGGTGAGCGCGAGGAGCGGCTGGCCGTTCTGGTCGCGGATGTCGGGCAGGGTTCCGCCAAAGTGCAGGTCGCGGTCGCCATCGTGGGCCTGCACGGCCTGTCCGCGCCGCTGGGCGGCCAGGCGCCGGTCGCGCATGGCCGCGTGGTCGTGGAGCCCGGCCACGGTCTTGCCGGTGATGCTGGCAAAGCCGAGGGCGGCGATCAGGGCGCGGGTGTCGTCGGTCATGGCGAGGCTTTGCCATGGCGGCCCGGCGCAGGGCAAGCCTGCCTGCGCCGGGC
>DQVI01000035.1 GCA_015661825.1 Novosphingobium capsulatum | reverse complement strand
CGCTGGCGGGCGTGCGACCGGCGGGCCATGCGCGCCGCGTCGCCCCGCCCAATGGCGCCCATGCCACCAACCTCGTCCACGCGGTCGAGAATCTGGCTGATCATATCACCCATTTCTATCTGTTCTTCATGCCCGACTTCGCGCGCGAGACCTATGCGGCCGAGCCCTGGCACGAGGCCGCCGCCGCACGTTTTACCGCGATGAAGGGCACGGCAGCGAGCCAGATGCTGCCCGCGCGGGCGGGGCTGATGAACCTGATGGGGGTTCTGGCGGGCAAGTGGCCGCACACGCTCTCGATCCAGCCGGGTGGATCGACGCGGGCGATCACGCGGGCCGAACAGGCGCGGCTGCGCCTGATGCTGGCGGGCTTCCGCGCTTTTTGCGAGACGAGCCTGTTCGCCGCCCCGCTCGAACAGGTGGCGGCTTTCACCAATCGCGATGCGCTCTATGCCTGGGCCGAAGGGTCGCCGGGCGATGCGGCCCATTTCCTGCGCCTGTCGCGCGCGCTGGGCCTGGCGGGTCTGGGGCGCACGAGCCTGCGCCACATGTCGTTCGGGGCCTATGCCAGCAGCGATGGCCCGCTGTTTGCGCGCGGGGTATTCCATGCCCAGGCGGGCGCGGCGGCTCCCCTGCCGCTCGGGGCTATTACCGAAGACGTGTCCCATGCGTGGTATCGCGGCGAGGGCGGCCCCCCGCGCAGTGCCGCGCCGATGCCCGACATGGCAAACCCGGATGCCTATAGCTGGTGCAAGGCGCCCCGGCTGGGTGGCCATGTCGCCGAAGTGGGCGCGCTTTCCCGGCAACTCGTGGCGGGCCATCCGCTCTTGCGCGACATGGTGGCGCGCGATGGCGCCAATGTGGAATCGCGCGTGGTCGCCCGGCTCGTCGAAGTGGCACTGGTGACCATCGCGATGGAGCACTGGATCGACGTGATCGACCCCGCAGCCCCGTTTCAGGATACCTCGCCGCGTCTTGATACCGGCGATGCGATGGGCCTGACCGAGGCCGCGCGCGGAAGCCTGGGTCACTGGCTGCGCCTCGATCAGGGGCGGATCAGCCACTACCAGATCATCGCGCCGACGACCTGGAATTTCTCGCCGCGCGATGCGGCCGGAACGCCGGGCCCCCTCGAACAGGCGCTCGTCGGCGCGCCCTTGCGCAGTGGCGAGACCGAGCCGGTTTCCGTGCAGCATATCGTGCGCAGCTTCGATCCCTGCATGGTCTGTACGGTCCATTGATGGCGGTGCCGTCCTGTCTTGAGGAAGGGCGCGGCCTGCGTGTGCGCGGGGTGGTGCAGGGCGTGGGTTTCCGCCCGTTCGTCTGGCATCTGGCGCGCGAACTGGGCCTGCGGGGCGAAGTCTCGAACGATGGCGAGGGTGTGCTGATCGCAGCATGGGGAGCGCCGCATCTGCTCGATGCGCTGACGCAGCGTCTGGCCGAAGAAGCCCCGCCGCTCGCCCATGTCACCAGCGTCGAAACGCTGCCGCTGCCCGAGGGCCGCGCCGCGCCCGAGGCGTTCCGCATCGTACACAGCGGAACGGAAGGGCAGGGCGCCCTGATCCCGCCCGACGCGGCCACATGCCCGGCCTGCCTTGCCGAAGTCCACGATCCGGCCCAGCGCCGCCATGGCCATCCATTTGCCAATTGCACCCATTGCGGCCCGCGCCTGACGATCGCGCATGGCATGCCGTGGGATCGCGCGCAGACCAGCATGGCCGCCTTTCCGCTGTGCCCCGATTGCGCCGCCGAATATGCCGATCCGGCGGACCGGCGCTTCCATGCCCAGCCGATTGCCTGCCCGGCCTGTGGCCCGCGCCTGTGGATCGAGGATGCGCGGGGCCATGAAATTCCCGGTGCCGCGCTCGCTCATGCTGCACACATGCTGCGCGAAGGCGCGGTTCTGGCGATCAAGGGGCTGGGCGGTTTTCATCTGGCTTGCGATGCGGCCAATGGCGCTGCCGTGGCCGCCCTGCGCGCGGGCAAGGCGCGCGATGCCAAGCCCTTTGCCCTGATGGCCAGCCTCGATCAGGCGCGCGCATGGTGCGCGGTTTCGCCCGAGGCCGAGGCGCTGCTGGCCGGGCCTGCCGCGCCCATCGTCCTCCTTCCGCGCCGCGCCGATGTAGCGGTTCCCGAAGCACTGGCCCCCGGACAGGACCATCTGGGGGTCATGCTGCCCGGAACGCCGCTGCACCATCTGCTGCTCGAAGCCTTTGGCGGTCCCCTCGTGATGACCTCGGGCAATCGCGGCGGGGAGCCGCAAGTGATCGACAACGACGCCGCGCGCGAGCGGCTGGGAGGCCTTGCGCAAGGCTTCGTCATGCATGACCGCGCCATCGTCAACCGCCTCGACGACAGCGTGCTGGCCCTCGACGAGGAAGGGCAGGTCATGCCCTTGCGCCGCGCGCGCGGCTATGTCCCGTCCGCCATCGCGCTGCCGTTTGCCGATCTGCCGCCCACGCTGGCGATGGGGGGCGAACTCAAGGCCAGTTTTGCGCTGATCCGGGGCAGCGAAGCCATCGTGGGGCCCCATGTCGGCGATCTCGAACAGGCCGCCGTGCTGGGGGACTATCGCGCGATGCTCGCGCTCTATCGCCAGATATTCGCGTTCACGCCCGAGGTGATCGCGGTCGATGCCCATGCGGGCTATCTCTCGACCCAGCTTGGCGAGGCAATGGCGGCGGAATGCGGCGCGCGGCTGGTGCGCGTGGGCCATCACCATGCCCACATGGCCGCCTGCATGGCGGATAACGGTGTGCGGGAGGGGGATGAGCCGGTGCTGGGCCTCCTGCTCGACGGTCTCGGGCTGGGGGACGATGGCGCCTTGTGGGGCGGCGAGGTGCTGGTGGGCGGCTATCGCCATGCACAGCGGGTCGATGGGCTGGCTGCCGTGCCACTGATTGGCGGATCGGCGGCCATGCGCGAGCCGTGGCGCAACCTGCTGGCCCAGCTCGTCCATGCCTTCGGGCCCGACTGGCGCGCCCACGCCGGTCCGGTCATGGCCCACCTGCCGCCCGATGCGGATCAGGCCGATCCCCGCCTGCGACTGGCCGAGGCGATGATTGCGGGGGGCACCAATTGCCCGCCCTGCTCCTCTGCCGGGCGATTGTTCGAGGCGGTGGCCGCCGCGCTGGGCCTTCATGCCGCGCGCCAGACGTTCGAAGGGCAGGCGGCCATGGCGCTCGAAGCCCTCGCGCGGTCATTCGTGGCGGGCGAGGCGGCCTATCGGGCGCAATCCCCGCGCCTGTCCGGGCGCATGGGGGCCGATCTATGGCGCCCTATTCTGGCCGACTGCGCGGAAGGCCTCGCGCCGGGGCGCATTGCCGCCCGCTTTCACCTCACCCTCGCCGATGCGCTGGCGGACAGTGTGGCCGAACAGGGGCAGGCGGGGCAGCGCGTCGCGCTTTCGGGCGGGGTGATGCAGAACCGCATGCTGCTGGCCGCCTTGCGGCAGGCCCTGCGCGCACGCGGGTTCGTTCCGCTCGCCCATCGACAGGTTCCGGCCAACGATGGCGGGCTTGCACTGGGGCAGGGCGTGATCGCCGCGCTTTGAACGGAAGCGGGTTTGGCGGCGAACGGGGATGATGGCGCGATGTGTCCGGGATGTCCCCGGACACATCGCCAGTCCTGCCGTCAGCCCTCGTGGAGTCAGGCGCTGAGGATGACCTTCATCGCGTTTTCGCGGGCCGCATTGCCGAACACCTCATAGGCGGCCAGAATGTCGTCGAGCTTGAAGCGATGGGTGATCATTCGCGCCGGATCGACCTTGCCACTGCGCAGGGTCTTGAGGAGCATCGGCGTCGTGTTGGTGTTCACCAGCCCCATCGAGATGGTGATGTTCTTGATCCACAGTTCCTCGATGTGAAGCTCCACCGGCTTTCCGTGAACACCGACATTGGCAATGTTGCCGCCGGCTGCCACGATTTTCTGGCAAATGTCGAAGGTCGCCGGAACGCCCACCGCCTCAATGGCGACATCGACGCCAAGCCCTTGCGTCATCTGCATGACCTTCCCGACCGGGTCTTCGGCGCCGACCTGTACCGTGTCGGTCGCGCCGAACTGTTTGGCCAGTTCGAGGCGGGAGGCATCCATGTCGATCATGATGATGCGGCCCGGCGAATAGAATTGCGATGTGAGCAGCACCGACATGCCGACAGGCCCGGCCCCCACGATCGCGATCGTGTCGCCGGGTTGGACATGGCCATATTGCACGCCGATCTCCAGACCCGTGGGCATGATGTCCGAGAGCATGACCAGGGCCTCTTCATCGGCGCCTTCGGGGATCGGATAGAGCGAATTGTCCCCATGGGGGATGCGCACATATTCGGCCTGGGTGCCATCGATCAGGTGCCCCAGAATCCAGCCCCCGTCCGAGCAATGCGCATAGAGCTGCCGCTTGCAGTTCGCGCATTTGCCACAGGACGTGACACACGAGACGAGCACGGCATCGCCGGGCTTGAAATTCTGCACCGCCGGGCCGACGGCTTCGACTACGCCCACGCCTTCATGGCCAAGGATACGACCGGGCGTGACGGCCGGAACATCGCCCTTCAGAATGTGAAGGTCGGTGCCGCAGATTGTCGTCTTCGTGACTTTCACGATCACGTCGGTCGGCTGCTGCAAGGCGGGCTTGGGCTTTTCTGTCCAGGCCTTCTGGCCAGGGCCCTGATAAACGAGAGCTTTCATGGTATCTTCTCCAATCGCCAGTACGCGCACGGCATGCGCAGGGGCATCAGGGGGCAAAGGTGTTGCAGGCCCGCGTCGCCTGGTCCGGGACCAGCACGGCCGCGCCGTCCAGTTCACCCCGGCGCAACATGGCGATCGCCTCGTTGGCTTGTTCCAGAGGGAACGCGGTGGTCGTGATGCGGATACCCGCCTTGCCGGCAATGGCCATGAAGTCGCGGCCATCCTCGCGCGTGAGGTTGGCCACCGACATGATCGCGCGCTCGCCCCACAAGTCGTCATAGGGGAAAGACGGAATATCACTCATGTGGATGCCCGCGCAAACCACCCGCCCACCCTTGTGGACCGCCTTGAGGGCCGCAGGAACAAGGGCGCCGACCGCAGCAAAGATGATCGCGGCATCGAGTTCAACCGGCGAGGGTTCGTCCGACCCGCCAGCCCAGGCGCATCCGAGCGAGCGGGCGAATTCCTGGCTCCTGACATCGCCCGGACGCGTGAAGGCATAGAGTTCGCGGCCCTGCCACCGGGCGACCTGGGCGATGATGTGGGCCGACGCCCCGAAACCGTAAAGGCCGATTTTCCTGCCTTCTCCGGCCATTGCCAGCGAACGATAGCCGATCAGCCCTGCGCACAGCAGCGGGGCGGCTGATACATCATCGAATTCTTCGGGGATGGGCAGGCAGAAGGCCGCGTCGGCGATAACATGGGTGGCAAACCCGCCATCGCGCGTCGCGCCGGTAAAAGTGGGGTGATCGCAGAGATTTTCCCGTCCGCCATGGCAATAGGGACAGGCGCCACAGGTCCGCCCCAGCCAGGGCACACCAATCCGTTGCCCGATTTCCAGCCCTTCGACGCCTTCGCCGCGCGCATCGACAAGGCCCACGATCTCGTGCCCCGGCACGATCGGGAGGTTCGCCTGAACTTCACCGTCAATCACATGAAGGTCGGTCCGGCATATGCCGCAGGCCAGCACGCGCAGGCGCACTTCCCCTTTTCCCGGTTCGGGCAGCGGGCGCTGCGCGCGCCGCAAGGGTTGGCCAACCCGATCAAGTTGCATCACGGTAGCGGTTGATGTCATGTCAAACCATCCAGATGAATGGGAAGTGTAGCGGCATCGGGCATCGACGATCAAGGTATTACGGCTACCTCGATGTATATTTCAATGACATAGGACAATCAGGCCAAGTTTTTTGAGGACCGGACCAGGCTTGCGCGCTTCCTTGTGCGAGCGCGGGCGACCGAAGAACTGGCCGCTCGGACCGAAGCCTTGGAGGCGGCGACGGTGCGCTGCCACCATTCCGGCACGTAGTTATATCGCCTCTATGAGCCCGACCCAAAATTCCTCGCCCCCCCTCTGCCGCCGGACTTCTGGGTCGGGCTCTATGAATGGCCGCGTTCAGATCGTGGCATTGGAAGTTGGGCAAGCCGCTAATCGGCGGGTCATTTGCGAAGAGAACAATCCAGGCCCGGTCTGGCCACTTCGGCTGATGAGATTGCGGCGGGGCAACTCGAAGCGTTGTAGCTGGGCAACTCGAAATTCGGTCTCACGCATTTCGAACGTCAGTCCAAGGCTGACCATGCCCTGCACCTGCCCGGCGTGGGGCGCCGCTATAATGCCGCTAGAGGGGCTGGAAATACGCTGGAAGGCAAATCGCAAGCAGCTTTTTGGAGCCGGTTCGCTCAGGGGTAAGTTGCTGTTTTTGCTGGGGTGATGGTGGACGCACTAGGGCTCGAACCTAGGACCCGCTGATTAAGAGTCAGCTGCTCTACCAACTGAGCTATGCGTCCACACCGGCCATCTGGGCCGCTGCCGGGGCTTGGTGCCGCCCGGTGACGCGGCCTTTAGGGGGGATGCGGGGACGGTGCAACAGGGGATGTGCGGCTCTGGGCGAGTTACCCACAGGCGATTTTCGGGAAGGGCAATTTTGCGTCAGAAACGCAGGCAGCGCACCATCGTGCCTTCGCCGGTGGCCGGGGAGCCGGCGCGGCGTTCGACCAGAAGGTTGGCGTGGGCCAGCATCATCTGGGCCGAGGCTTCCTGTCGGGCAAGGACGCGCACGCCGGTTGGGCTGCCGGTCTGGGCGTCTTCGGTGCTGGCGCAGAGGAATTCGTCGCGATCGCCCACCGGGCCGACGGGCTCGATCAGGCGGCGCGGGTGCCAGCGCAGGGCTTGGTTGAACCCGGCCCCGGCCAGTTGGCAGACCAGCGGGGCGAGGAACAGGCGCGCGGTGGTCAGCGCGGCTGTCGGGTTGCCGGGCAGACCCAGCACATGGGTCTTGCCGATCGTGCCATACCACAGTGGCTTGCCCGGCTTGATCGCGATGCCTGCAAAAGCCAGTTCGAGGCCGAGGGGCCCCATCGCCTCGCGCACGAGGTCGCGCGGCCCGTGCGAAGCGCCGCCTGCCACCACGATCAGATCGGCATCGGCCAGAACCTGCCGGGTAACGGCGCGCAGATAGTCTGCACGGTCGGGCGATTGCCATGTGCCCATGGGCTTGGCACCCCATTGCCGGGCCATCAGCGAGAGCGCCTCGCTCAGGCTGTCGGGGATGGTGTGGCTGTCTTGCGCGGCGCTGCCCGGCGCTGCGAGTTCGTCGCCATTGGTCAGGACATGGACGCGCGGACGGCGCCAGACGGGCACGGTATCGACATCGGCGGCGCCCAGAATGACCATGGCGCGCGCGTCGATCAGGGTGCCGGGCTGGAGCAGGGGGGCGCCACAGGCAAAGTCGGAGGCGCGCGGGCGAATGTGCGATTTGCGCCCGGCGCGCGGGACGATCACCTCGTCGCCCTCGACATGGGCCAGTTCGCGCAGGATCACGCGATCGCTCCCCTGGGGCATCGGCGCGCCGGTCGAAACGCGGATCGCCGTGCCGGGATAGAGCGGGGCGGGGGTGGAGTCTCCGGCGTGGCTTTCGCCTTGCAGTGAGAGCCGGTTGGTCTCGCGGACGAGATCCTGTGTACGGACGGCATAGCCATCCATGGCCGCGCAGTCGCGGCGGGGCGAATCGATCCGGGCGGCCACTTCGCGGGCGAGGATGCGCCGTCCGGCCTTGTGCAGGGCAACCTGTTCGACACCAAGGGGGGCGCTGCCGGTTCGGACAATGGCCTGCGCCGCGTCAAATCCGATGGTGGCGGCGCAGGGGACTTCGAACACGGAGGCCATGGGATCGAATCTCAGTCCTGGATCGGGTGGGTTGCCGCAGTGGCGAGAGGGACAGTGCCGCTGGCCTGTTCGACGGCCTCGCCGATCAGGATCAGTGTCGGGCGGTCAGCGGCAAAGCCGCGTGCGACGAGGGGCAGCAGGTCGAGCCGGGTGCGCAATTGCTGTTCCTGCGGCAGCGAGGCATCGCAGGTGATCAGCGCCGGGGTGCTGCCCGGAAGCCCGGCGGCCATCAGCGCGCGGCTCAGTTCCGGGGCGGCTTCGCGGCCCATGTAGACGGCCAGCGTGCAGGCCGGATCGGCCAGCGCCTGCCAGTCGAGGTCGAGGGCCTGACCGTTGCGGCTGTGCGCGGTCACGAACTGGACGCGCCGGGCGATCCCGCGCAGCGAGAGCGACAACCCTGCCGAGGCGGCAACCGCGCTGGCCGCCGTGATGCCCGGACAGACCCGGACATGGGCTCCGATGGCGCGCAGGGCAGTTATTTCCTCGGTCGCGCGGGCGAAGAGCGCCGGGTCGCCGCCCTTGAGGCGGACCACCCGCTTGCCCGCGAGCGAGGCCTCGACCAGCATGGCGTCGATCGAGCCCTGGTCTTTCGAGTGGCGGCCCGAGCGCTTGCCCACGCAGACCTTTTCGGTGCCTTCCGGGATCAGCGCGAGGACGCCGGGGCCCACGAGCGCGTCGTAGAACACGATATCCGCCGCGCCGATCAGCCGCTCGGCCTTGCGCGTGAGCAGGTCGGGATCGCCCGGCCCCGCGCCAACCAGCCAGACATCACCGGGTGCGATCAGTTCATTCTGCGGCATCGAGGGCCTCCTCGTGGGTACGGGTCTGAACCTGATTGAGAATGGTGGCAAGAGCCGGGCGGCACGAGCCGCAATTGGTGCCCGCGCCCAGCGCCTTGCCGATGGCGGGCACATCGACCAGATGCTGCGCGCGAATGGCCGCGACGATCTGGTTGAGGCCGATGTCGAAGCACACGCAGACGGTCGCGCCCTTGTCCGGCTGGGCGCCCGGCCCGCGCGCGGCAAGCACGGCGGGGCCGACATCGCTGGCCGCCAGTTGGCCGATCAGCCAGTCGCGCGAGGGGAGCAGGCCGGTGCGGGTGAGGATCAGCACGCCCGCCAGCCGCCCTTCGACGAGGATCGCCACGCGGCGGGTGCCGCGCGCGGGGTCGATGGCTTCGACCCGTTCGCCCTTGGGCAGGCAGGCCTCGATCCGCGCCGGATCGCCATTGCCCGCGATTTCATAGAGCGCGCCGCCCGGCACGGCGACCCGCGTGGCCCACAGGCACGGCACCTTGACCGGCGTTTCTCCCCGCAGGATCAGGAAGCCTTTCCATTCGGTATCGACGCGCGCGAGCATGGCCGGGGTGGATTTGAAGCCCGGCTGGCCCGAAATCGGATCGACGAGCGGGCGCGGGAGCAGGCCGGTGCGCCCGCCGGTGGAAATCTGGTCGGTCCAGTGGATCGGCGTGAAGATTTCGCCCGGACGCTGGCCATCGCTGAGCGCGACGCGGAACACGCTGGCCCCCTGCGGGGTGGAGACTTTGGCAAGGTCGCCGGCCTTCAGGTCAAAGCGCACGGCGTCGTCGGCGTGGATTTCGACCAGCGGTTCCTCGCGATGGCGCGCGAGCTTGGGGGCAAGGCCGGTGCGGGTCATCGTGTGCCACTGGTCGCGATAGCGGCCGGTGTTGAGCGTCAGCGGCCAGTCGGGCAGGGGGCCTTGCAGGTCCATCTGGCGCACAGGCACGAGGCGGGCGCGGCCATTGGGGGTGGAAAAGCGCCCGTCGGCAAAAGGCTGGCCGCCCCACACGAACGGTTCCATCGCCTCGTAGGCGCGGTTGGTGAGGGTGGCCTGCGCGGCGAGGTTGAGGACGCGCGCGCCCTCGTTCTGATAGGCGGTCAGGCGGGCGTGTTCGCGCCAGATGTCGGCGGGGGTGTCGTAGGCAAAGGCGCTGGCCCAGCCCATGCGCGCGGCCACCTCGCTCATGATCCACCAGTCGGGCCGGGCTTCGCCGGGCAGGGGCAGGAACGGGCGCTGGCGGCTGATCGTGCGGACCGAATTGGTGACAGTGCCGTCCTTCTCGCCCCAGGCGGCAGCCGGAAGACGGACATCGGCATAGGCGCCGGTGTCGGTCTGGGCGATGACATCCGAGACGACCACGAACGGGCACTTTTCCAGCGCGGCGCGCACGGTGCCCGCGTCGGGCAGCGAGACCGCCGGATTGGTGGCCATGATCCAGACGGCCTTGATCCGCCCTTCGTTCATCGCGCGGAACAGGTCGACGGCCTTGAGCCCCGGCTTGGCCGCCACGCGTGGCGCGGCCCAGAACCGGCCCACCCGCGCGACGTTTTCAGGGGCGAAGTCCATGTGGGCGGCAAGGGTCGAGGCAAGCCCCCCCACTTCGCGCCCGCCCATGGCATTGGGCTGTCCGGTGATCGAGAAGGGGACCGCGCCCGGCTGGCCGATGCGTCCGGTCGCCATATGGAGGTTGATGATCGCGTTGCCCTGGTCGGTGCCCCGGATCGACTGGTTGATGCCCTGGCTGAACACGGTGACCGTGCGCGGATTGGCGGCGAACAACTCGTAGAATTCGCGAAGGCGGGCCGGGTCGAGGTCGCAGGTGCTGGCCGTCGACCACAAGTCGTGGCCCTGTTCGAGCGCCTCCCAGAAGCCTTCGGGAACGTCGACGCATTGCGCCAGATAGGCCTTGTCGACGAGGCCTTCCTGCGCGCACCAGGCCAGAAGGCCGTTCATCAGCGCCACGTCGCTGCCCGGACGCAGCGCGAGGTGAAGGTCGGCGCCTTCGCAGGTTTCGGTGCGGCGCGGGTCGATCACCACCAGCCTGGTGCCGCGCGCGGCGCGGGCGGCCTGAATGCGCTGGTAGACGATCGGGTGGCACCAGGCGGTGTTCGAGCCGACCAGCACGATGAGGTCGGCCTGTTCAAGGTCTTCGTAGGAGGCCGGGACCACGTCCTCGCCAAAGGCGCGGGTCTGGGCGGCGACCGCGCTCGACATGCACAGACGCGAATTGGTGTCGATATTGGCCGAGCCGATGAACCCCTTCATCAGCTTGTTGGCGACATAATAGTCTTCGGTGAGGAGCTGGCCCGAGACGTAGAAGGCCACGCTGTCCGGGCCATGCTGGGCGATGGTCTCGGCAAAGCGCTTGGCCACGAGGTCGAGCGCCTTGTCCCAGCTTGCCCGCCTGTCGCCGATCATCGGGTGGAGCAGGCGGCCTTCAAGGCCGACCGTCTCGCCCAGATGGGTGCCCTTGGAGCACAGGCGCCCGCCATTGGCCGGGTGGGCCTCGTCGCCCCGGATGGTGACCTCGCGCGCGTTTCCCGAAGGGGTTGCGGCGATGCCGCAGCCGACACCGCAATAGGCGCAGGTGGTGCGGATCGCCGCGGCCATCAGGCGGCGTCCTCAAGGGGGGCGGCATCTGCGATGCTCGCGGGATGGGCGAGCAGGATGCGCCCGTTTTCCTCGCGCACGGGCACGGTCGGGGTGCAGCCGCTGTCGGGTCCCTGCGCCTCGCCGCTGCCGAGCGCGATGTTCCAGTTGTGGAGCGGGCAGGCCACCGAATGGCCATGGACGATGCCCTGGCTGAGCGGGCCCTTCTTGTGGGGGCATTCGTTGACGAGGGCGAAGACCTTGTCGTCGCCGGTGCGGAAGACGGCGATTTCCTTGGCCCCTTCGAAGCGCACGGTGCGCGCGCCGCGCTGGGGGATGTCGTTCAGGGTGCCGATGTCGATCCAGTTGGTCATGATCCTGATCACTCCGCAGCGTTGGCGAGGGGGGGGGCAAGCGGGGGAAAAGCAAGTGGTTCGAGGTGCTGGTGCAGGTCGGCCCGGTCGCCCGCGGCGCGCTGCGCCCAGGGGTCGGTCTGGCTGAACTTCTGCGAGTGGTGGAAGCGTTCGGCCAGCGCCTTGCGGCCCGCCTCGTCCTCGACCACGCGGGCCTTCACATAGTCGACACCGACACGCTCGATCCACGGCGCGGTGCGTTCGAGGTAGCGGGCTTCCTCGCGGTAGACCTGGATGAAGGCGGCGCAATATTCGAGCGCCTCTTCCTCGGTTGCCACCTTGCACAGGAAGTCCGTCGCGCGGACATGGATGCCGCCATTGCCCCCGACGTGGAGTTCATAGCCCGAATCCACGCAGACAATGCCGAAGTCCTTGATCGTGGCTTCGGCGCAGTTGCGCGGGCAGCCCGAGACGGCGATCTTGAACTTGTGGGGCATCCAGCTTCCCCAGGTCATCTTTTCGGTCTTCACGCCAAGGCCGGTCGAATCCTGGGTGCCGAAGCGGCACCATTCGGAGCCCACGCAGGTCTTCACCGTGCGCAGCGACTTGCCATAGGCATGGCCCGAAACCATGCCCGCCGCGTTGAGATCGGCCCAGACGGCGGGCAGGTCTTCCTTCTTGATCCCGAAGATGTCGAGGCGCTGGCCACCGGTCACCTTGACCATCGGCGCGTTGAACTTTTCGACCACGTCGGCAATCGCGCGCAACTCGCGCGGGGAGGTGAGGCCACCCCACATGCGCGGGACGACGGAATAGGTGCCATCCTTCTGGATATTGGCGTGCATGCGCTCGTTGACGAAGCGGCTGGCCTGATCGTCGACATAGTCGCCCGGCAGCGCGCAGAGCAGGTAGTAGTTGAGCGCGGGGCGGCACGAGGAACAGCCATCGGGCGTCGACCAGTGCAGCTTGTGCATCACTTCGGGGATCGAGCGCATGCCTTGCGCGACGATTTCGCGGCGCACGTCGTCATGGGTGAAGCTGGTGCACTTGCACAAGGTCTTCGGCCCGGCCTCGACATCGGCGCCAAGCGTCAGCGCGAGCAGGTTTTCAACGATGCTGGTGCACGAGCCACAGCTGGCCGAAGCCTTGCACCCGGCGCGCACGGCGTCGAGGCTGCATGCCCCCGCTTCGATGCAGCCGACGACCTGACCCTTGGTGACGCCGTTGCAGCCGCAGACCTCGGCATCGTCCGAGAGCGCCGCAACGGCGGCCTTAGGGTCCAGCGCGCCCCCTCCCGAGGCGCTCATCGCGGCATATGCCTGTCCGAAGATCAGCAGGTCGCGCAAGTCGGCGACGTTCTCGCCCTTCTTGAGCAGGTCGAAATACCAGCCACCATCGGCGGTATCGCCATAGAGCACGGCGCCGATGATCCTGTCGTCCTTGATGACGACGCGCTTGTAGATCCCGCGCGCGGCATCGCGCAGGACAATGTCCTCGCAGCCCGCACCGCCCGAGAAATCGCCGGCCGAGAACACGTCGAGCCCGGCAACCTTGAGCTTGGTCGAGGTGACCGAACCGCGATAGCCGGTGTGCCGGTCGGTCAGGCCATCGGCGAGGCTGCGGCACATGTCCCACAGCGGCGCGACGAGGCCATAGACCTGGCCGTCATGCTCGACGCATTCGCCCACCGCGAGGATCGCCGGGTCGCTGGTGACCATGTGGTCATCGACCTTGATGCCGCGGTTGACCTCCAGCCCGGCCGCGCGGGCCAGCGCGACCGAGGGGCGGATGCCCACGGCCATGACGACGAGGCTGGCGGGGATTTCGCGCCCGTCCTTCAGGCGCACGCCCTCGACTTTGCCGTTCCCATAGATTTCGGCGGTGTCGGCGCCGGTCAGGATGGTCTGGCCCCGGCTTTCCAGCGCGGTCTTGAGCAGCCAGCCTGCCGCTTCGTCGAGTTGGCGTTCCATCAGCGTGGGCATCAGGTGAATGACAGTCACCTTCATGCCGCGCAGGCTCAGGCCATGGGCGGCTTCGAGGCCGAGCAGGCCCCCGCCGATAACCACCGCGCTGTTGCTGGCCTCGTCGCCGGGGCTGGCAGCCTTGCCCGCCTGCGCAGCGGCCAGCATGGTGTCGACGTCCTTCATGTCGCGGAAGGCGATCACGCCGGGCAGGTCCTTGCCGGGAACGGGGATGATGAACGGATCGGAGCCCGTGGCGATCAGCAGCCGGTCATAGGCCACCGTGCGACCCGAAAGGGCGGTGACGGTCTTGGCGGCGCGGTCGATCGCGGTGACCGGGTCCGAGGTGATCAGCTCGATGCCGTTGTCGTCGTACCAGGCGCGCGGGTTGATGACGATCTGGTCGAACGTCTTTTCGCCCGCCAGAACCGGCGAGAGCATGATGCGGTTGTAGTTCACGTGCGGCTCGGCGCCGAAGATGGTCACGCGATAGCGGCCCGCGTCGCGCGCCAGAAGTTCCTCGACCGCGCGGCACCCGGCCATGCCGTTGCCCACGACGACCAGATGCTCGCGCCCGTCGTCGGCAGGAACGATCAGGCTTTCGGTCTGGTCGGCTTGGGCGGCCTGACCGGTTCGGGGCATGTCGGCGGTGGGGGCGATCCCGTCCTGAACATCCATGTGCGAGGCTCCAGAAAAAGAATGCGGAAAAAGAAAAAGCCGCCATTTCGAAACCCGGTCCGTGACCAGATATCGAAATGGCGGCTTTGCCATGAAATGGTGCCGCAAAACCCCATCGGCGGGATCTCTTGGCTATTTTCAGAAGGGCAGCATTGCCCTTTGACACCACCTTAAATGGAATCGCCCGAATGATCAAGCGATTCCATCGTGTCGCTGTCAGATGGCCCAGTCGAGCTGGAGCCAGACCTTGTCGGTGTCGGTCGCGAGCGCGTGCGCCTCGTAATGGGCATAGCGCACGGCCATGGTGGTCTTCTTCAGCTTGGCCTGGGCCAGCAGGTCCACTTCGTCGCCATAATGCTGGTCGAGGCGGTCGCTGTTGAAGCGGTGCCAGGTGCCCTGAAGCGTGATCGCGGTGAGCGGGCCGAACTTCTTGGCGCCATAGCCGCCGCCGAAGTAGAGATCGCGCACGCCATTGGCAGGCGTGGTCAGGAACTTGTCGGCCCAGCCCTGGAACTTGAAGTTGGTGCCCAGCGGGGTCTGGAAGCTGGTGAAGGCGACCCCCTGATCGGCGCCGAGCACTTCATAGCCCGCGTTGAGCTTCCAGCCCTTCACGTCGAGCGTGCCATCGGCCAGATAATAGTCGGCGCTGTAGCTGTTGGGGTTGCGGCGCCAGTCCGACTGGTGGGCGTAGCTGGCCTGATAGGCGAGCTTGACCGCCTTGGAGAAGGCATGGGTCCCGGCAAATCGCCCGCCATAGGTCTGGCTCGACAGGCGGAAACCCTGCACGGGGGCCTCGTTCTGGTCGACGAGATAGGCAAAGCCGGTCAGCGTGCCCAGCGGGATCGTCCACGACAGGTTGCCCAGCACGTTGTTACCGCTGATGCCCTGCTGGCGGGCGCCGTGGCCGTCCGAACCCCAGATGGTGCGCACGTCCCAGGCATAGGTGACGTCGAGCTTGACCGACTTGATCGGGGTGATTTCGGCGCGCACGGCGTCGAAGGTCTGGGCATTGTTGCGAAAGCCCACGTTGCCCACGAAGCGTTCGTCGTCGAGGACGATCTTCTGGCGACCGGCGGTCAGGGTGAAACCCTTGGCCTTGTACTGGAGCTGGCCGATATAGAGCCCGACATTCTGCGGATCGGCGACGAGAGGCCGCGTGGCGGCGCCGTTGAGGCCGTCGTAGTAGTGGCCGTCGATGGCAAGGTTGCCTTGCGCCACGACCGTTGCGGTAAAGCGGCCTGTCGTGGCCTGTGCCCCGCCGCGCACCCTCACGGTCACGGCATCGGCCTGATCGGCAATGCCTTGCTGCTCGACATGTTCATAGCGCAGGCGGGCTTCGACGACCGGCTTGATCGAGAACTCTTCGGCCTTTGCGGAGTGCGCGCAGAAGGCTCCGCCGACGGCCAGGACGGCCGCCGCAGTCGACATGGTCTTCATGGAAAGGTGTCCCCCTCAGGACAGTCAGGCCGGGCGGTGGTCCCTGATCCGCCGCCCGGCCCGGTTATGGTGTGATGAGGTCAATGAATGATGAGGCTATGGTACGTTCAGATGCGTGCGCCGGTCTTCCAGGTCGCACGCCAGCGGCTCTTGACCAGGGCCACCGCGCCCAGAGCGACGACCGCGAGGGCCGCGAAGATCAGGAAGCCGGGGGCAAACGAGCCGGTGAACTGCTTGGCAAGGCCCAGCGAGCTGGCGAGGTAGAAGCCGCCGATGCCGCCAGCCATGCCGACCAGACCGGTCATGACGCCAATTTCAGCCTGGAAACGCTGCGGCACGAGCTGGAACACCGAGCCGTTGCCGGTGCCCAGAGCGAGCATGGCAACCACGAAGAAGCCGAGTGCGGCGGGCAGCGTGGTGGCCTGCGAAACCCCGACGAGGGCGAGAGCGGCAACGGTGAAGACCATCATCAGCGCCTTGACGCCACCGATCCTGTCGGCCAGCGCGCCGCCCATCGGACGCACCAGCGAACCGGCAAAGACGCAGAAGGCGGTGCAGTAACCGGCGACCACGGTGGTCAGGCCGAACTGGTCGGTGAAGTAGATCGGCAGCGAGGCGGCCAGACCCACGAAGCCCCCGAAAGTGACCGAGTAGAAGGCCATCAGCCACCAGGCATCGACCTGCTTGAGCAGCGCGGCATAGTCCATCAGCTTGCGCGGGGCGGGCTGGTTGGGCGAATCCTTGGCCATGATCATGTAGAGCACGAAGACGATGGTCAGCGGGATGCAGGCCAGACCCAGAACGGTGTTCCAGCCGAACAGCTTGGCCAGCGTGGGCGCAAACAGCGAGGCCAGCACGGTGCCCGAGTTGCCCATGCCCGCAAGGCCCATGGCCTTGCCCTGGTGCTCGGCCGGATACCAGCGGCTGGCCAGCGGCAGCGCGATGGCGAAGCTGGCGCCGGCAAAGCCCAGGATCACGGCGAGGGCAAGCGTGCCTTCAAAGCTGCTCACGCCCATGATCCAGGCGGTGAACAGGCCGGCGATGACGATGACCTGGTTGATCGCGCCCGACAGCTTGGGGCCGATACGGTCGACCAGAAGGCCGTTGACCACGCGCAGGAACGCGCCCGCAAGCGTGGGAAGCGCAACCATCAGCCCCTTTTCAGCAGGGGTGAGGTGCAGCGTCTTGGAGATTTCGGGCGCCAGCGGCCCGAGCAGGACCCAGACCATGAAGGCAAGGTCGAAATAGAGGAAGGCGGCGATCAGCGTGGGCTTGTGGCCCGCCTTCCAGAAGCTGGTCGAAGGCTGGTCAGCCGGTTGGATCGTCGCGCTCGAGGGCGCGTCCTTGTCTTGGTCATTGCGCATGAATGCGGTTGCCATGGTTACGTCCTCTGTGACTTTCCGGCCGCTGCCTTTTCGGGTGGTGAGCCGGACTGTGAATCAAGAAAGCGGACACGAAAAAAGCCGCAGGCCGGACGTCACCCTTGGGTAAGTCCGGTCAGCGGCTTTGCTGCGAATGTCGGTAGGAATAGCGCCCCGCCTTTGGGACGAGCTATCCGGAATGGGCACGCTTCATCGCGCGACAGCCCCATAATCCTTCGAATCGCCCAATCTGGCAAGTCGGAAAATTACGTGATGGCCAAGGAAACGTATCGGCTCAGGCTAAAATCATGACTGAGAGGCAAAACTGGCCAGATACTCGTCGATCCGCTCGGGGTCGAAAACCCGTCCGTCGAAGAAGCGGTCGGGTCCGAGCATCAGGTTGCCCTTGCTCGATCCGGCGGGAAGCGGGGCGGTCAGCGCGCCTTCGACTTTCATGCTGGCGCCGGGCATCGGCAGGTCGCTGCCGGTCAGCGCGCGGCGGTAGATGTCGGGGCGGAACACTTGCGCGGCACGGGCGGCCATCTCGGGCGAGGCTTCGACCATGTTCCAGCGGACCAGTTGCGAATAGATCCACAGCGCCTGGCTGCGCCACGGGAACGGCGTGGCCTCGCGCGAGAACAGCACGAAATCGGGGCATTCGATCGCGCTGTCGCCCGCGCGCGGAATGATCGTGCCCTTGAGTGTCCGCTCGATCACCTCGACATTCTGGCCGACATAGCGTTCCTCGGCCAGAATGGCGGCAAGGGCCGGGCGGTTTTCCGGCTCGTCGCACCAGAGCGCCGCGCGGGCGAGGGCGCGCAGCAGGCGGTCGGTCAGATCGGGGTTTTCCGCCAGCCATGGCTCGCGAAAGGCGAGGACTTTTTCCACCCCGCGCTGCCAGATCCGCTCGCCCACGGCCACGGCCTCGGCCCGGCCCGAATCGATGGCGGCGCTGCCCCAGGGCTCGCCCGCGATGAATCCGTCGATTTCCCCGGCATGGATCGCCTCGACCGTCAGCGAGGGGGGCAGCACGCGCAACACCACGTCGCGGTCGGGATCGACCCCTGCGCTCGCCAGCCAGTAGCGCAGCATCAGCGCATGGCTGGAAAAGCGATGGACGACGCCGATGATCGGCTTGCGTCGCCACAGGCCGATGGCGGCGGCAAAATCGTGGGCGGTGCCCAGCGGATCGGCGAGCCGCGCGACCGGATCGGGATCGAGCGCGGCGGCAAAGTCGCGCGCCATGACCAGCATGTTGCCATTGACGCCCAGCTTGAACGGCGTGGACAGCGCGGCGGGCTGCTGGCTGAGGCCGAGCGTGACGGCGACCGCAAGCGGGGCAAGCATGTGCGCGGCCTGGACCTGACCATAGACGAGCCGGTCGCGCAGCGTCGCCCAACTGGTCGTGCGCACGAGATCGAGGGCAAGGCCTTCTTCCTCGGCAAAACCCCGTTCGCGCGCGACGGCCAGAACGGCCACGTCGTTCAGGGGCAGGAACGCGATACTCAGCTTGGTGGTCATTAGGCCCCTCCCAGCAAGTCGCTGGCCGTGATCAGTGCTTGCGCCACATCGACGATCTTCTTGCCCTGGTTCATCGCGCCCGAGCGGAGCAGGGCATAGGCATCCTGTTCGGTAAGGCCGCGCTGGTTCATCAGGATCGACTTGGCGCGGTCAATCAGCTTGCGGTCGGCCAGCGCCGTGCGCGCTTCCTCCAGCTCGGTCTGCATGCGCGAGAAGGCGTTGAACCGCCGCACCGCCAGTTCGAGCACGGGCTTGACCCGCTCCTTGCGCAAGCCATCGACGACATAGGCCGAAACTCCCGCATCGATGGCCGCGCCGATCATCGCCTCGTCCGACTGGTCGACGAACATCGCGATGGGCCGGGCCAGCGCACGGCTGACGGTGAGCATTTCCTCAAGCGTGTCGCGGCTCGGGCTGCCCAGATCCATGAGCACGACATCGGGTGCCATGCGTTCGAGCCGGGCGACAAAGGCGCCGCGCGGGGGCACGATGTGGATGTCATCGTACCCGGCCTCGCGCAGGCCTTCTTCCAGAACTGTCGCACGCAACCCGCTGTCGTCGATGATGACTATGCGCATGAAGGCCCTTTCGCGGGGCATCCTTGCCGCAATGTCCATATGGCGTCAACGCCGGGTACCGCTTGGCATGGTGGGAGGCGCCAGTCTGCTCCCGAACCTCAGATCCTGAACCGGAGTTCGGCCAGGAACGTGCGCGGCTGCCCCGGAAAATGCCCGCTCTGCGCGCTGAAGCCCGAGGCGGCATAGACCTTGTCGAAGAGGTTGTTGACCTTGAGCAGCACCTCGGCAAACTTCAGGCGCTTGGTGATCGATGCGTCGAAGATCGCATAGGGACGCACCGTCTGTCCCGACAGGCTCAGGCGTCGCGATACATATTCGCCGCCAAAGGCAAAGGCCGCGTCGATCGCGGGAACCTGATGGCGTGTCCAGAAGCCCAGCTTGTGCCGGGGGGCGTTGGCGAACTGGTTGCCGACGGCATTGGTGATCGACTGGCCCGGCGCGGTTCCGGTGATGCGGGTATCGTTGTAGCCATAGTTGGCGAGCAGGACCCAGTTGGGGGTAAGGTCGGTGGACAGGTCGATCTCGAAGCCCTTGCTGGTCACTTCGCCGACCGGGGCGAGCTGGTCGATGCCGTTGACCGGCGCCAGCGAGGGATCGACTTGCAGGATGTTGCGACGCACGATCCGGTAGAGGGCCAGATTGGCCTGAAGGCGGCCATTGAAGAGCTGGGACTTCACCCCGCCTTCGATCTGGTTGCCGGTGACGGGCGCGAAGGGGCCGCCTGCGTTGACGTCCTGGCTGGCGGCGGTCTGTGGCTCGAAGCTTTGCGACCAGCTGAAATAGGTGGATATGTCGTGGCGGGGCTTGAAGATCAGGCCGCTGCGAAAGGTGATGTCGCTATCGGAGTAGGACGAGCGGGAACTGACCGTCTGGCCGGTGCCGGTGGTTACGCTGTCTTCGAAGTGATCGTAGCGCACACCGCCCACCAGCAGCAGGGCCGGGGTCAGCGCGATCTGGTCCTGAAGGTAGATGCCGCGCCGTTTCGAGCGGGTGTCGGTGACCGCATAGGGCAACAGGGCCGCGCGCGCGGGATCGGAGGCCGATGTGCCATAGACCGGGTTGGACAGGCTGAGCGAGGTGACGCCCGCGCGCAGGATGCGCGAGTTCAGCACGCTCTTTTCATTGTACCAGTCGGCACCGGCCTGAATCTTGTGTTCCATGCCCAGAATATCGAGCCGGGCGGTGGCGTTGGTCGAGAACGACAGGCCATGCACGGGCCGGATCTGGTTGCGGAATTCGCGGCGGACGAGGTCGGGATTGTTCGGGTCCAGCCCGCGCGGCTCATGGTATTTCTGGACTTCGCGGGCGTTGAAGTAGCGCACGCCCGCATCGAAGGTCACGCGCTTGCCGATGCTCGTCTGGTAGCGGGCCTGATAGGCCTGGCTCTTGAGGTGGAGGAAATCGGTCCGCTCATTGGCATTCCAGGAAATGTCGGACAGGAAATGGCCGTCATCGTCGGTCAGCACCCCGCGCAGGCGATTGGCGCGCAGGTAGTTGTCGTAGATGGTGGCCTGAAGCGTCAGCTTGCCGCCCTCGTTGGTGCGGATGGCAATGCCGCCATCGGCGATCCGCGACTTGTTGCTCGTGTTGCGACGATAGGGATCGGTCGCTTCGTAGAACCCGCCGAGGCGATAGGTGACGATGCCATTGGCATCGATGGGGCCGGTTGCCTCGGCCGAAAGCCCGGCGCGGGCATAGGTGCCGCCGGTCAGGACCATGCGCAGGGCGCGCTTGTCCGATGGTGTTTTCGAGACATAGTTGATGATGCCGCCGGGCGAACCGGGGCCGAAGAACAGGCCTGCGGGGCCTTTGAGCACTTCGACGCGCTCGATGTTGAAGAGTTGCGGCACGGAAAAGCCGATGAACGGATTGCCGCGCTGTCCGTCGTAGAAGGACTGGTCCTGCCGGAACCCGCGGAAGGTGACCCCGGCATAGCTGAAGAAGCTGACCCCCGAAATATTGCGGTAGATATCGGTCGCATCGCGCGCGCCCTGATCGGCGAAGAGGTCTGAATTGATGACCTGGATCGCCTGGGGAATGTTCATGGGGTCCTCGACGGACTTGCCGACGGTCGTTTGCGTGGTGCGATAAAGGCGCTGGACGCGGCCGGTGACGAGGATGGTATTGGCCGGATCGCTGGCGTCATCCTCCGGTGCGGGGCCCTCCAGTGCGGGCGCGTCCTGGGCCAGGGCGGGCGAAGCGATGAGTGTGGCAGTGCTCAGCAGGATGAACCGGAACGCAGACAAGAAAGCCCCCTTGACGATTTGATAATGAAATCGACTCGCAATAGCTATTTTGAAAGGGTGCTGCAAACGCGAAAATGGCAGGGCCGGCATTTACAGGCGGAGAAGCGCCTGAATGGTCCCGGATCACTCCTCAGGGAAGCAGGGTTGCAGGGCAGGGGGCGGCGTCCAATGCCGCCGGATCAGCCGTCCCTGAAGGCGCTGATGGCCTGTCGGGCCATAACTTGTGGCACGCGATTGGCGACCGCCACCGGGAATTGCCCCATGTTGCGCTCATCTTTGGCTTTTGGCGGGTGAGGGGGCCGGACAGTGGAGCCTCTCGCGCCCCGCAACGGGTAGCTCGTCCGGCTTTGCCGATGGTCTGGCGCGAGCGACTGGGGCTGCGATAACCACATGCGTGCGGTCGGGGCATTACAGAAGCGGGTGGCGCGGATTGAACGGGCATCCATGCCACGCCCGTCACTGTTCGCGTTAGTATATGGTTCCTTCGACCAATTTGTTGAGCAGCTTATACTTCCCGGTATCGAGGCGGGCACGTTGGCCCCCGGCGACATGATTGGTTAGCGTCCGCGCTCGTGGTGTAATTTCCGGTTTAGATTGAGGCGATCGCATGGGGTGGGGCATGCCCCACCCCATGCGATTTCGATCTCGGTG
>DQVI01000170.1 GCA_015661825.1 Novosphingobium capsulatum | reverse complement strand
CCCCGCCCCCTGCCCGGCTCAGGCCCGCGCTGGCGAGCATGGCCTGCCCGCGCGCCTTCTGCCCCAGCGCCAGCCAGCTGCGCGCCACCAGCACCTTGAGATAGGGAGAGGCAAACGGCTGGCGCGCAACCGCATCCCAGCGCAGGACGACCTGCCGGTTGTCGCCGCTCCGCGCCGTGACCCGTGCCAGCAACTGCTGGGCCTCCAGATTGCCGGGCTGAAGACGGGCCAGCCGTTCGAGCAGCCCGGCAGCAACCGCATAATTGCCCGCCCGATATTCGAGCACGCCGCCCAGCAGCATCGCGCCGGGCAGATCGCGCAAGGCGGTCCCCGTGCGTTGCAACAGGCTGCGCGCCAGTTCCGAACGCCCCGCACGCGCGGCGAGCACGGCCTGAAGATAGAAGATGCGCGGCTCGCCCGGATCGGCCTGGGCCAGACGCCGGACCGCCGCCAGCATGTCGCGGTTGCGCCCCATGTCGCCCAGCGTGGCCGCATATTCGACCAGCAGGCCCGCGTCGTCGGGATGGAAGCGCAGCCCCTGCTCGAACCAGGGCAGCCCGGCGCGCAAGCCGAAGCGCGCGCGCACCATCATCCCGCGCATGGCCAGCGCGCGGGCGCTGCGCGGGGCCAGTGTCACGGCCCGTTCGGCGGCTTCCTGCGCCTGGGCTTCCTCGCCCCCGGTAAAGCGCAGCCGGGCGATGGAGACCCACAAGTCGGCATCGCCCGGCGCCACCTTGAGCGCCTGGTCGAAATCCTGCCCGGCCTGTGGCAGATGGCCTTCGCTCATCGCCAGTTCGCCGCGCATGCGCCAGCCCAGCGCCGCCGTGTCGGGCGTGAAATCGCCCTTGTCCAGAATCCGGTGCGCCTCGACCCGGTCGTCCCGCGCCAGCAGGGCCGCGCCCAGATCGGCGCGCAGGGCATCTTCGGAGACCCCCTTGCGCAAGGCCTCGCGCAGCGGCACTTCGGCGGCAATCGGATCGTGCCGGGCAAGCGCGGCGCGCGAACGGGCGCGCAAGGCATCGATCCCCCCATCCGCCTGCGAGGACAGCGGCCAAAGCCCTGTCAAAAGCCCGGCCATACAGAGCCCCAGCCCCGCCCGGAACCGGGCCTGTGGCTCAATTTTGCGCTCAGTTCTGCATGTCATACTGTTTGAGCAGATCGTAAAGCGTGGGCCGGCTGATCCCCAGCAGGCGCGCGGTGTTGGAGATATTGCCCTCGCTGCGGGCCAGCGCATGGCGGATGGCCTTGCGGTCGGCAGCCTCGCGCGCGGCCTTGAGGTTGAGCGGGCTGTCATCGGCCGCATCGGCCAGCGGCAGGTCGAGATCGGCGGCGCAGACCAGCTTGCCATCGGCCATGATCACCGCGCGCTTCAGGCGGTTTTCCAGTTCGCGAACATTGCCCGGCCAGCCCCAGGCATCGATGGCCGCCAGCGCATCGGGAGCAAAGCCCTTGACCGCCGGGTTCATCGCGGCGGCAAACCGGGTCAGGAAAGCCTTGGCCAGCAAAATCGCGTCGCCGGGCCGCTGCGCCAGCGAGGGGATCCTGATCACGATCTCGGCAAGGCGATACCACAAGTCCTCGCGGAAGCGCCCGTCGGCGATCATCGCCTCAAGGTTCTGGTGGGTGGCGCACACGATCCGCGTATCGACCGGGATCGCCCGGCGCCCGCCGATCCGTTCGATCGTGCGCTCTTGCAGGAAGCGCAGCAGCTTGACCTGCAATTGCAGCGGGATGTCGCCCACTTCGTCGAGGAACAGGGTGCCGCCATTGGCCTGCTCGATCTTGCCCTCGGTGGTCTTGACCGCGCCGGTAAACGCGCCCTTTTCGTGGCCGAACAGCTCGCTTTCGAGGAGGTTTTCGGGGATCGCGGCGCAATTGATCGCCACGAAGGCGGCCCCACTGCGCACGCTGGCCTCGTGCAGCCCGCGTGCGAGCAGTTCCTTGCCCGTCCCGCTCGCGCCCAGCAGCATGACCGAGACATCGGTATTGGCCACGCGCTCGATCGTGCGCGCCACTTTGACCATCTCGGGAGCGGCGGTGATCATCCCCCCCAGCACGCGGGCATCGGCAGGCGCGCGGGCCGCCAGCGCGCGGTTTTCGGCCTCGATCCGGTGCAGGTGGAACGCGCGCCGCACGATCAGCCCCAGCGCATCGATATCGACCGGCTTGGCGTAGAAATCATAGGCCCCCTGCGCCACGGCCCGCAGCGCGGATTCGCGCGCGCCATGGCCCGAAGCAACGATCACCTTGGTATCGGGCTTGAGGCTCATGATCGCATCGAGCAGGGCAAAACCCTCGCTCGTGCCGTCCGGGTCGGGCGGCAGGCCCAGATCGAGGGTCACCACCGCTGGCTCTTCTGCGCGCAGCAGGGTGAGCGCGCTGGCCCGGTCGCCCGCAATGAGCACCTCGAAATCCTCGTAAGCCCACTTGAGCTGGGCCTGAAGGCCCGGATCGTCTTCCACGATCAAAAGCTTTGGCAGCAGCCTGGACCCCGGCTTTGGCGGGACGGGGGAGGAGGCCGTCTTGGCGTGCGGCTCGGTCATCAGGCAACTTTCTGTTCTGTCACAAGATCAAACGGTGGAAGGTCTGGCGGTGGAAGGTCTGGCGGAGATTGGGCGGCAAGTGGAAGGCGCACGACAAAGCGGCTGCCCAGCCCTTCCCGGCTTTCCACTTCCAGCGAGCCCCGCATCGCGCGCACGAGTTCGCGGGCCTCGAACGCGCCGATGCCAAAGCCGCCCGGCTTGGTCGACACGAAAGGCTTGAACAGCCCGTTGCGCACGAATTCGGCGCTCATCCCGCAGCCGCTGTCGACCACCGCGACAGAGCCGGTTTCCCCCTCGCCCGACACCTCGATGCGGACAGGCATGCCCGGCCCGCTGGCATCGAGCGCATTCTGCACGAGGTGGACGAGCACTTGTTCAAGCGTCTCGGGGCTGGCCATGACCAGACAGGGATCGGCCCTGTCCACAGCGACGCCGACAACGACTGGCATCCCCTGCCACCGCGCGACAAGGCGCTGGGCCAGGGCGCTGGCATCGACCGGGACCAGCCGCTCGCCGCCATGGCCCGTCCCATAGCGCGAGAGCCGCGCGAGCAGGGCATTGAGCTTGTCGGCCGCATTGCCGAGCGTGAGCAGCATGTCCTTGCGGAATTCGGGGTTGTCGGCGTGACGCTCGGCATTGCGGGCCAGCAGCGAGAGCTGGCTGGCGAGATTCTTGATATCGTGCATCACGAAGGCGATGCGGCGGTTGAACTCGTCGAAACGGCTGGCCTCCAGCAGGGCCAGCTGGCCGTTGTTCTCGGCAATCGTGCTGGCAATCTGGTGCCCTGCCACGCGCAGGAGGTCGAAGTCCTCCCAGTCGAGCTTGCGCGCGAGCGGCGGGCGCCCCAGCGCGACCAGCCCGACCAGCCGGTCGAAATGCACCAGCGGCACGAGCGCCCAGATCGCCTCGTCCTGCGCCATCCAGCCCGGCGTGGCGCACGCCTCGCCGCGATGATCGACCCCGCGCCGCACTTCGTCGAGATCGACGATGAAGCCGCTCTGCTCGAAAAAGGCCACGCTGTGCGCGGGCATGGCCTGTGCCGGCACGTCGAGCGTGGGCCATTGCCAGCGCGCGGCCAGAACCAGATCGCCATTGTCGGCAGGCACCAGCAGGGCGCCGCGCGGGCTGTCGGTTATGTCGGCCAGAGCCTGCACCACGCGGGCGTGAAGCGAGGTGGCGTCGCCGGTTTCCTGCCCGCCCAGCCCCTGCACACTGTGCCCCTGCCCGATCGTGCGGGTGAACCGCAGCCATTCGGCGCGATAGTCGTAGCGGTGCTGGAAGAAGTGCTTGGACACCATGACATTGAGCCAGCCGCGCAGGCGCTGCGAGGGGACCAGCACCAGTACCAGCACGGTCGTGGCAAAGACAAAGCCGAGCTGGGTGAGCATCGTCGCCCCGCCGCCCAGCCAGGCCACCGACTGCGCCACGGCGACCATGAGCAGCATGTACCCGCCGATGACCAGCAGCGAGAGCGACTGGAACGCCACGGCCCGCGAGGGCGAAAACCGCGCCTGCGACCGCTCGCGCATCGCGCCCATCCCCAGCACGCCCATGCCCAGCAAGGCCACCAGCGCGCGCAGGCCGACCAACTGGGCGGGCATCGCATTGACGAGATAGACCATCGTGTAGAAATTGAGGTCATAACCCCAGATCAGCGCGAGGGCCCCGCATGTCCAGCGCACGACCTGACGCTGGGGCCCCATGGCCCCGACATAGAGATTGTGGACCAGCACCAGAGCCCCGGTGATCACCAGCAGGCGCAGGATCACCGAAATCTCGAAAATCATCACCTGCCCATGGGGCTCTGGCGGGCCGTACAGGCCAAGGCGCAGGCGCAAGACCAGCAGGACCGGTTGCAGGCATTCGACGACCGCCAGCACGATCAGCACCGGACGCACCGGCGCGACCGTCTCGTGCCGCCCGTCGTCGACGAACAGCGCATAGACCAGCCCCAGGCAGGCCAGATTGCGCGCCACATCGGCGATCAGCGCCGCCGGGTCGCCCGGACCATATGTCGCCTCGATCAGCGCCCAGAGCGCGCAGACCAGCACCGCCACGATCGGAGCCAGCCTGACCGCGCGCGCGCGCGCTGCGTCATGCCCCCGCCGATACCGCTCGATCTGCCAGCCCCCCAGCACGAGCGCGGCAAAGGCCGCCAGCACGAAGCCCCATTGGCCCAGCCCCGCCCAGCCTGCCAGCCCCGTCCATTCTGAAGGCGCGTGCATGGGCCCTCCCCCTCAGCGCGCGCCTTCGTGCCAGAGCACGACACGCAGCGTCTGAAGCAGGATCAGGAGATCAAGGAACGGGGTATAGTTCTTGGCATAGTAGAGATCGTATTCGAGCTTGTTGCGCGCGTCCTCGATCGAGGCACCATAGGGATAGTTGATCTGCGCCCAGCCGGTGATCCCCGGCTTCACCATGTGGCGCTCGGCATAATAGGGCAGTTCTTCCTCAAGCCCGGTGACGAATTCCGGGCGTTCGGGACGCGGGCCGACAAAGCTCATCTCGCCTTTCAGCACGGTCCAGGTCTGCGGCAGTTCGTCGATGCGCAACTTGCGGATCAGGCCACCGATGCGGGTCACGCGCGGGTCGTTCTTGGCCGCCCACTGCGCGCCGCCCGCTTCCGCGTCGGTGCGCATGGACCGCAGCTTGATGAGGTCGAAGCTCTGCCCATAAAGACCCACGCGGGTCTGGCGGAAGAACGCAGGGCCCTTGCTGTCGAGCTTTACCAGCACGGCAAAGACCGCGATGACCGGCGCGGTCAGCACCAGCAGCAGCAGGCTCGCGGCAATGTCGAAGGCCCGCTTGACCGCGCCCGAGAGCATCCGCCCCGAAGCGAACCCGTCGGAGAAGATCAGCCAGCTCGGATTGACGGTGTCGAGGTCGACCCGCCCCGTCTCGCGCTCGACGAAGGTGGAGAAGTCGTTGACGTGGACCCCGGTGGTCTTGATCCGCAGCAGATCCTTGAGCGGCAGGGCATTGCGCCGCTCCTCAAGCGCGAGAACGACCTCGCTGACCCCGAGATTCTCGACGAACCGGGTAAGATTGGGCAGGGCGTCGCGGCTGATCGCCTCCTCGATAACCGGTTCTTGCGTGCTCATCGCGACAAAGCCAACGATCATGAAACCCGCTTCGCGCCGCTCGCCCAGCTTGCGCAGCCGGTCGGCCCGCTGCCCCGCGCCGAGCACGAGCACCCGGCGCCGGAATGCCGCCGTCCCCAGAAAGCCGCCGAGCGCAACCCGCACGCCGATCAGCAAGCCGAGCGAGAGCATCATCGCGTAAAACAGGTTCGAGCGCCACAGCGTGTGCCCCGGCAGCAGGAAATAGACCACCGACAGCGCGATGATCCCCAGGCTGATCGCCACCATCAACCGCGCGGTCGCATAGCGCATCGAACGCAGCGCATCCGAGCCATAGACCCCGACCGAGACCATCGCCGTCTGCACCAGCACCGCGAACAACAGCAAGGGCACCAGCCGGTCGCCAATGGACCCGCTATCGATGGACAGCTGGTAGGCGCGCACCCTCCAGCCCAGCTCGCCCGCCAGGATCAGCAGCCAGAAATCGATGATCCCCAGCAGAAAGACCGCTTTGGGAATATAGTGTTTGAACAGGCGGATCATCGTTCCCCAAAGTTACCGTTTCGCCCGGATAGGGCCGCCACGGACAGGGTCTTAGCCCGATGTGCGTAAATTGTCGGTGAATCTGACATCTTCACCCCGTGGCTGTCGGCAGGATTTACATCAGTGTAGCCCTACTGGCGGGCATGGGCAAAGCCTGCCATGGTGATTGCATGCGGCAGAAAGAACTGCGACTGGCTCTCGTTTCCACCGGCGGCATCAGCCTGGCGGTCTACATGCATGGGGTTACCAAGGAACTCTGGCATCTCCTGCGCGCGAGCAGGGCCCACCATGCCCACTCCCGCAATGCCGCGCCCGACACGGCAGAACCATCGGGCACCGAAGCGGTCTGGCGCGCCCTGTTCGAAACCATCACGCAGGACCGGGGGCTGTCGCTGCGGGTGATGATCGACATTCTCTCGGGCGCGAGCGCGGGGGGCATCAACGCGGTCTTCCTCGCCCAGGCGCTGGCCACCGGACAGAGCCTCGAACCGCTCACCCATCTCTGGCTCGAACGCGCCGACAGCGACATCCTGCTCGACCCCGATGCCCGCCCCTGGGGCCGCCTTGCCAAGTTCTGGGCCCAGCCGCTGGTCTGGGCGGCCCTGCGCTGGCCCGGACTCCAGCCCGGCGGGCATGATCTGGCCCGCCAACTGGGCCCGGCATTGCGCGGCGAAGTGCGGCGCAAGGTCTCGCGGCTGATCCGCGCGCGCTGGTTCGCCCCGCCGTTCAGCGGGATCGGCTTCTCGCGCCTGCTGGCCGAGGCGCTCGACGCCATGGCCCGCAGCCCGGCCGACGCCCCGCTCTTGCCCCCGCGCCACCCGCTCGACCTGCTGGTGACCGCCACGGACTTTACCGGCCACCCCACCCCGCTTCACCTCAACAGCCCGCCGCTGGTCGAGGAAAACGAGCACCGTCTGGCCATCGGGTTCCAGGCCCAGATCGCAACCCTGCATGGCAGGCCGATGGCCGCGCTGCCCGAACTCGTGCTGGCCGCGCGCGCCACGGCCAGCTTTCCGGGCGCCTTTCCCCCGCTCACCCTGGCCGAGATCGACCAGCTCATGGCCGAACGGGGGCAGGGCTGGCCGGGGCGCGAGGCCTTCGTGGCCCGGATCATGCCGCACCGCTGGCGGCAGGGCACGCTCGATCAGGCCGCCCTCGTCGATGGTGCCGTTCTGGCCAACCGCCCGTTCGGACCGGCCATGTCCGCCCTCACCAGCCGCCCCTCGCGGCGCGAGGTCGACCGCCGCTTCGTCTATCTCGATCCCGCCCCCCACAATCCGGGCGCCAGCCCCGCTTCGCAGGCCCCCGCCCCGATCGGCTTCCTCTCGGCCATCTTCGGCGCGCTTTCGACCATCCCGCGCGAACAGCCGATCCGCGACAACCTCGAAGCCCTCGAACGCCAGTCGCGCGAGCGCCAGCGGGTGCGGGCCATTGTCGAGAACCTCAAGCCCGAGATCGAGGACACCGTCGTGCGCCTGTTCGGCCACACCCTGTTCTTCGACCGCCCGAGCCATGCCCGCCTGATCAGCTGGCGCGCCCGCGCCCAGCAGGCCGCCGCCGAGCAGGCCGGTTTTGCCTTTCACAGCTATGCGCAAGTCAAGCTGGCCGGGATCGTCGCCGATCTGGCTGCCCTGATCGCCCAGGCCCTGCCCGCCCCGCTCGCCGCCGAACTGGGCGCCGATCCGCACAGCGGGCGCGGGGCCGCGCCGGTCGAGGAACGGCTTTGGGCCCATCTCGAAAGCCTCGGCCTCAACCACCTGAGCGAACGCAGCGGCGGGGCCAGCCAGGCCGCCATCGCCTTTTTCCGCGCCCACGATCTCAATTTCCGCATCCGCCGCCTGAAGCTGCTCGCCCGGCGGCTCACCTCCAACTGGGACGAGGCCGACGGTATCGCACCGGCCATGCGCGAGGCCGCGCGCGATGTCGTCTATCAGGCGCAGGCGCTCTATCAGGCACAGGCCAGCCTTGCCGGGCTTGGCCCCGGTTTTTCCGATCATGCGGCGCAGTTTGCCACCCATCCGGGCGCAGTCCTCGCCCAGATTGCCGCGCGGCGCGATCTGGCCCGGCTCGACGACGAGGTCGATGCGCTGTTCGTCCGCGCGATCGAGGCCATGGACAAGCCGCTGCGGCGGCGGTTCCTCCATGCCTATCTGGGCTTTCCGTTCTACGACGTGGCTACTTTGCCGCTCTATCAGGGCGATGGCCTGGGCGAATTTGATTCGGTGAAAGTAGACCGCATCTCGCCCGAGGACGCCACCGCGATCCGGCCCGGCGGCACGCGTGCCTGCCTCAAGGGCATTGCGTTCACCCACTTCGGCGCGTTTTTCAGCCGGGCCTGGCGCGAGAACGACTATCTGTGGGGGCGGCTGAACGGGGCCGAACGGCTGGTCGACATGGTCTGCTCGACCCTCGACATGGCCCTGGACGAAACCGTGGTGCGCAGCTTCAAGCGCCGCGCTTTCCTCGCCATCCTCGACGAGGAAGAAGCCCGCCTTCAGGCCGATCCGGGGCTGGTCCCCGCCTTGCGCGCCGAAGTTCTGGAGCGAATGGGCCGCTAGGCGAAGTGGACACTGCCGGGCCTTGAAACCCCATCCCTTCGTCATTCCCGCGCAGGCGGGAATCCAGACTCGGGGTCCGTTCGCATGCGCAAGCCTCGGAACTGGATCCCCGCCTGCGCGGGGATTGTCTCTCGAGAATCTGGTTTAAAGGTATGGAGCTGGCGAGACGAGCTGCGGGGTGGCCACCCCGCAGCTCGTGGCAGCAAAGCGTCCGTGCGGGAATAGGTCGGAACGACCGTCGTCATCGAGGAACCTTGTTGCCCCAGCTTCGCATCGCTTGCTGACTTGAATGGGCCACCTCT
>DQVI01000166.1 GCA_015661825.1 Novosphingobium capsulatum | reverse complement strand
AGATCGAACCTTTGAAGATATTCCAGTCGATCCATCAGCCGGTTAGCGGCTGCTGAATTTGCGCCAACCTCGAACTGTCGCAGCCATACGAAGCGGGTGACGCGACCATCCACCGTATCCTCCAACAGGTGAGCCAGATTCTCGCTCAGGGCCGGCGTGATGCGATGGGCGATACGATCCTCAATTCGGCGCTCGGCCTCAACCAGCGCATCGGCGCAAAGGCGCTCGATCGTCGAGGAGCCGGGAAGGATCGTGCGGGTGCGGCGACACTCTGCAACGAAGCGACGGGCAAGATCCTCATTCGATGTCGCCGCCTCGGCTTCCCGAGCGATCCAGTCGCGTAAATCCCGTGCGCCTCGCCCTGAAAACGAACGAGGCTGTTGAAAAATGCGCCGCTGTCACCCGGTACGCTTGGGGGCGGAATGACACCCCAAGGCATAGCGATCCCGTCCCACAAGGATCGACAAACGGGACGCCCTAACCCTTCCCCAAAACCCGTCGCCGGGTGAGCGGTGAGACACCTGATCCACGAATGGGTAAGCAAGACTAGCGACACGCCATATATCCGCTATGCTAGAATTATGGAAACTGGTTCGGCCATCGCTGCACTGGGTGCTCTTGCGCAGGGCACGCGCCTCGATGTGTTCCGCCTGCTGGTCCGCCACGAACCTGCTGGAATGGCGGCCGGCGAAATCGCCCGTCAGCTCGACGTGCCACAGAACACCATGTCGGCACACCTCGGCATTCTCGCCCGCGCTGGCTTGGTCCGGTCTGAGCGCCATAGCCGATCGATCATCTACCGGGCCGATCTGGACGGCCTGCGCGCGCTGACGCTGTTCCTCGTCAAGGACTGCTGCGCCGGCTCGCCTAAACTGTGTGCGCCACTCCTCGCTGAACTCGCCCCCTGCTGCTGAAAGGACGCCCCGTGGCCGTCGATATCGTCATCTATCACAACCCCGCGTGCGGCACGTCACGCAACACCCTCGCCATGATCCGCAATGCCGGCATCGAGCCGCATGTGGTCGAGTATCTGAAAACCCCGCCCGCCCGCGCGCTGCTGGTCGCACTAATCGACCGCGCCGGCATGACGCCCCGCGAGCTGCTGCGCGAGAAGGGCACACCCTATGCAAAGCTGGGCTTGGGCGACACGTCGCTGTCTGACGACGCGTTGGTGGACGCGATGATGGCGCATCCCATCCTCATCAACCGGCCGCTGGTCGTCTCGCCGATCGGCGTGAAGCTGTGCCGACCGTCCGAAGCCGTCCTCGACCTGCTGCCAAGCGGCCAGCTAGCCGCATTCGCCAAGGAAGACGGCGAACAGGTGGTCGATGCGTCAGGCCAGCGCGTCGCCTGATGCTCCTTGCCGTCCTGATCTTCGTCGCGACGATCGCGCTCGTCATCTGGCAGCCCAAGCGCCTCGGCATCGGGTGGAGCGCGATGGGCGGGGCGGTCGTGGCGCTGCTTGCAGGCGTCGTCACCCTGTCCGACGTGCCGGTGGTATGGGGCATCGTCTGGAACGCAACCGCCGCGTTCGTCGCGATCATCGTCATCAGCCTGTTGCTGGATGAAGCCGGGTTCTTCGAATGGGCGGCACTGCATGTCGCGCGCTGGGGCGGGGGGCATGGTCGCCGGCTGTTCGTCCTGATCGTGCTGCTCGGCGCAGGTGTATCCGCGCTGTTCGCCAATGACGGTGCGGCGCTGATCCTGACGCCGATCGTCATCGCTATGCTGCGAGCGCTCGGCTTCAAGGACAGAGCCACGCTGGCGTTCGTCATGGCGGCGGGGTTCATCGCTGACACCGCCAGCTTGCCGCTGGTCGTCTCGAACCTCGTCAACATCGTGTCGGCCGACTTCTTCGGGATCGGGTTCGGGGAATATGCGTCCGTGATGGTGCCGGTCGATCTGGTGTCGATCGCCGCTACGCTGGGCGCGCTGCTGATCTTCTTCCGGCGCGATATACCGCAGGATTACGATGTCGCGGCGTTGCGCGCTCCTCATGCCGCGATCCGGGATGCCGCGACCTTCCGCGCCGGATGGATCGTCCTCGCGCTCCTGCTCGCCGGCTTCTTCCTGCTTGAACCGCTGGGCGTGCCAGTCAGCGCCGTTGCCGCTGCCGGCGCGATCCTGCTGCTGGTGATCGCCGGGCGAGGCCATGTGATCCAGACCGGCAAGGTGCTGCGCGGAGCGCCGTGGCAGGTCGTGATCTTCTCGCTCGGCATGTACCTGGTCGTCTATGGCCTGCGGAACGCAGGGTTGACCGACCATCTGGCAGCGCTGCTCGATCGCACCGCGCAAGGCGGCGTGTGGGGTGCGGCGCTGGGAACCGGCCTGATCGCGGCCGTCCTGTCGTCGGTGATGAATAACATGCCGACCGTGCTGGTGGGCGCGCTGTCGATCGACGCCGCGCACGCAACCGGGGCGGTCCGGGAAGCGATGATCTACGCCAACGTGATCGGCTGCGACCTCGGCCCCAAGCTGACGCCGATCGGCTCGCTCGCAACGCTGCTGTGGCTGCACGTCCTGGGACAGAAGGGCATTCGGATCGGGTGGGGCTATTATTTCCGGGTCGGGGTGACGCTCACCGTGCCTGTCCTGCTCATCACACTGGCGGCGCTCGCGCTGCGAATTGGGATTGCCTGATGCCTCTGCGTGACCTTGCCGACCCCGATCATCTGCCAGCGCTTGATAGGCGCTATGCGATCGATCGTCCCGCCCTTGGGCTGGGCGCTGGTGATCCGCCGCCCCGCATCCTGCTGCTCTACGGATCGTTGCGCGAACGATCCTATTCGCGCCTGTGCATCGAGGAGGCGGCTCGCCTGCTCCGCTTCTTCGGCTGCGAGACGCGCATCTTCGACCCGGCGACGCTGCCACTGCCCGACGAGCACGCAGGCGACGATCACCCTGCCGTCCACGAGCTGCGCGAGCTGTCGATGTGGTCGGAGGGACAGGTGTGGTGCAGCCCCGAACGCCACGGCCAGATAACCGGCATCATGAAGCTGCAAATCGATCACCTACCGCTCAGCATGGGCGGGATGCGTCCCACCCAAGGCCGCACGCTGGCTGTCATGCAGGTGTCGGCGGGATCGCAGTCGTTCAACAGCGTCAACACGCTGCGCGTTCTCGGTCGTTGGATGCGGATGGTGACGATCCCCAACCAGTCGTCGGTCGCCAAGGCGTTCGACGAGTTCGATGATGCAGGCCGCATGAAGCCGTCGAGCTATTACGACCGGATCGTGGACGTGATGGAAGAGCTGGTGCGCTTCACCGTACTGCTGCGCCCACATACCACCCAACTGGTCGACCGCTACTCCGAGCGAAAGGAAGCCGGTGTACCGATCGATCCGGCAACGGACCTGTCGGCCATCGCCGTTGCTCCGGGGCGCTGATCGCCATTCACGCAAACGACCCAATCGAAGCCTAGGTTACAGCCATGCAGAACATCGCACCCATCGATCGTCGTTCCTTTATGGGCCTGACCTCACTCGCGTTTTCGGGCCTGGCGCTGAGCGGTTGCGCGACATCGAGCCCTTCTCGTTCATCGATCGCGGCAGGCTATGGCCCGCTGGAGGCTGACCCGCGCCAGCTCCTCGATCTGCCGCGTGGCTTCTCATACCGCGTCATTTCCGCCCTGGGCGATCCAATGGACGACGGTCTGCGCGTACCGGATCATGCCGATGGCATGGGAGCGTTCCGGCTCGATGCGCGCCGGGTAGCTTTGGTCCGCAACCACGAGCTGTCGCCGAAACATGGTAGCATCGGTCCGTTCGCGTCCGCTCGCAGCACAGGGTCCGGCTTCGACCGCGGAACGGACGATAGCTGGTTGCCGGGCGGAACGACGACCCTCGTGTACGATCAGATGACCGGCCAGGTTGAGCGCCAGCATCTAAGCCTCGTCGGCACGATCCGGAATTGTGCAGGCGGTATCACGCCGTGGGGAAGCTGGCTCAGTTGCGAAGAAGACGTGTCGCGCGCGGGAAATGGCTTGCGCGAGGATCATGGCTGGGTGTTCGAGGTTCCTGCCGCGCACGCGGGGCGGACCGAGGCCGTTCCGATGCGCGCCATGGGGCGCTTCAACCATGAAGCAGCCGCCGTCGATCCGCGGACCGGCATCGTCTATCTGACCGAAGATCGCGACGACAGCCTGTTCTATCGGTTTCTTCCTGCATCGCCCGGGCAGCTCGCGCGCGGAGGTCGCTTGCAGGCGCTGGCGTTCGTGGACCAAGCGCTCGGCACCGACAGCCGCAACTGGGACACACACACGCTGTCCGTCGGGCAGTGGGCCGATGCCCGCTGGATCGATCTCGACGGCACCGACAGTGCGAACGACGACTTGCGGAAGCGTGGCAATCTGGCAGGCGCCGTGCGTTTCGCCAGAGGCGAAGGCATCCATTTCGGGTCGGGCGAACTCTACTTTTGCTGCACCTCCGGGGGCGCGGCGAAGTTGAGCCAGATCATGCGCTACAAGCCGTCCGCCAGCGAGGGTCAGGTCGGCGAAGCCGACGCGCCGGGCAGGCTTCAGCTCTTCGTGGAGTCGACGAGCACCGCCATGCTGAACTTCGGCGACAATCTGACGGTCGCGCCGAACGGGCACCTTATCGTCTGTGAAGATCAATATACCGAGGTGGTCGACAACCACCTGCGCGGAATCACGCCGCAAGGGGCGGTCTATTCCTTCGCCCGCCTCCATGCGCAAACGGAGCTGGCCGGCGCGTGCTTCTCACCGGATGGGCGGACGATGTTCGTAAACATCTACAGTCCCGCCAAAACGCTGGCGATCACCGGCCCTTGGCACGCCGTCACCGCATAGCTTCGGCTGACGATCCAATATGCTTCCCCGGTCTCAATCACTGCCGGGGAAGCATCAACAGATTACGCCGCACCGTCTCGCTCAGTGCCCCGCGCGTCTTCCGAACCAGCGCCGGTCGAGCGACCAATCACCTGGCCCGACGATCAGCAGATACAGGCAGCCAAGGAGCATCGTCAGATCGGCGCGGGACTCATGCTGTGCGCTCCAGAAGCCGTAGCGTTTGAAGTCGGGGAGACTGAACGGCCCGAAACCCTCGCCGAGCAGGATCGGGAGCTTCGTCGAAACCAGCGCCACGATCATCGTGACAATCAGGGGAATCGTCGCCCACCTCGTAAATAGGCCGAGGATGATGAGGGCATGGGCCTGTCAGGCGTTCGCCGTGGAAAGAGGACGATCACGACCGTCAGCAATCCCAAGGCGCCGTGCCCGCTCGACAAGGTCAACCGCGAGTTTCGCGTTTCCCGGCCCAACGCCTTGTGGGTGGTCGATTTCACCTACGTCCACACATGGGCTGGCTTCGTCTACGTGGCCTTCGTGATCGATGCCTATGCCCGACGCATCGTGGGGTGGAAGGTCAGCACCAGCGCCACCGCCGGCTTCGTGCTGGACGCTTTGGAACAGGCGATCCATGCGCGCAGGCCCGGACCCGACGATGGCCTGGTCCATCACAGCGACAGGGGCGTTCAATATCTTGCCATGGCCTACACCCAGCGTCTTGCCGAGGCTAACCTTGTCCCCTCTGTCGGCAGCGTCGGGGATTCCTATGACAACGCCTTGGCTGAGACGATCAACGGGCTCTACAAGGCCGAGGTGATCTGGCGCCAGCGCTCCTGGCCGAACGCATCGGCGGTTGAAATGGCCACCTTGCGTTGGGTGGACTGGTACAACAATCAACGCCTCTTCGGCCCTATCGGCTACATTCCTCCCGCCGAGGCCGAAGCCAATTACTATGCAGCCCTCGAGAACCTCGATATGGCTGCGTGACTCAATTGAAACTGCCTCCGGAAAACCCGGGACGCTTCAATTCGCAACGACGCTATCGGTTTTCGACATCGAAGTTCGTCTCTATAGCTCGCAGGATGATGATTGATGGATCACCGCGAGCTGTTGTCCGGCTTCGTGCGCCTGCACATCCTGCTTCATGCGGCCGACGCGCCGATCTATGGCCAGTGGATGATGGAGGAGCTGGCGCATCACGGCTACCGTCTGAGCGCCGGAACCCTGTACCCGATGCTGCATGGCATGGAGAAGAAGGGCTATTTGACCAGCCACGAGGAACGGCACGGTCGCGCGGTCCGCAAATTGTATGTCGCGACCGATCTTGGACGCGAAGCTTTGGAGATCGCACGCGGGAAGGCGCACGAGCTGTTCGGCGAACTGGTGGAAGGGCATGGGCGTGAGCGGCGCCCGGGAAACGATACCGCCTGATGCCAGCAGGGTCGGCGAGGTGTTCCTCGCCTTCCTCAAGCTCGGCCTCACCTCGTTTGGCGGACCGATCGCCCATCTCGGATATTTCCGCGACGAGCTGGTGCTACGTCGCAAATGGGTCAGCGAGGAAGCCTATGCCGAGCTGGTGGCATTGTGCCAGTTCCTGCCTGGCCCAGCGTCCAGTCAGACCGGCTTCGTGCTTGGCCTCCTGCGCGCAGGTCCGCTTGGCGCGCTCGCGGCGTGGACGGCGTTCACGTTGCCGTCCGCGCTGCTTATGCTGGCCGTGGCATCCGGCGCATCAAGCCTTCAGGGCGCCGTCGCGGCCGGCGCCATTCATGGCCTCAAGCTTGTTGCCATCGTAATCGTCGCCCAGGCGGTATGGGGAATGGCGCGGTCGCTTACTCCCAATCTCCGGCGCGCGGTGATCGCGATAGCGGCTGCCCTCGTCCTCGTCCTTTCGGGCGGGGCGATCGGGCAGGTCGCGGCCATCATCATCGGCGGATTAGCCGGCCTTGTCCTATGTCGCGATCTGGCGGCATCTCCCGGCGATGGCCTGCCGGTACGGGTTCCCCGTCGTGTGGGCGTCACCAGCATGATCCTGTTCGCGGTGATGCTGCTCGCATTGCCCGTCGTGAGTGCAGCGCTCGGCGGGCCGGGGTGGAACATGTTCGACATCTTCTACCGAGCCGGCGCACTCGTATTCGGGGGCGGCCATGTCGTCCTGCCGCTGCTGCGCGCTGATCTCGTTCCAACGGGTCTGATGACGGACGATCAGTTTCTAGCGGGCTACGGTGCCGCGCAGGCGCTTCCTGGCCCCTTGTTCGCCATCGCCGGATACCTTGGCCCGATTGCAGCCGGCAGCGCATGGGGTGCGCTTCCGGCGCTCCTTGGCGTGTTCCTGCCCGGCTTGCTGATCGTCATCGGCGTCCTGCCGTTCTGGTCGCGCTTGCGGCTTAATCCCGTCGCGCGATCGATCGTAGCGGGCGTGAACGCCTCGGTAGTCGGCATCCTGGGAATGGCGCTCTACGATCCGCTTTGGACAACCGGGATACGCTCGCTAGCGGACGTGGCGGCAGTTGGTGTGGGACTGGTCGCGATGATGCGCTGGCATATCCCGCCGATCGCGCTCGTTGTTACGATGGTCGTCTTCTCGGGAGCCGCAGCCGCACCGCTATGATGACTGCGCAAGGCCTTTCCCAAAAACGAACCTCCAACGGGACGACCGGCACCGGCACAAAAACACGCCCTATCCCCGCTGGGGCTTTCCCAAAATATGTTCCCGAAATATAAGTCCCGAAATTCGCTGTTTGAGATGGGATAACGGGACTCATGCTGGTTGGTTATGCGCGTGTCTCGACTTCCGATCAGGACCTGACGCTACAAACCGATGCGCTGACCAAGGCTGGCTGTGAAAAGCTGTTCACCGACAAGGTGAGCGGCGCGAAGCTGAACCGTCCCGGCCTGACCGAAGCTCTCAATTTCGTGCGGGCGGGCGATACGCTGGTGATATGGAAGCTCGATCGCCTTGGCCGTTCGATTGGGGGCCTGATCGAACTGGCGGCGGACTTGTCCGCCCGCAAGATTGATTTCCGGTCCCTGACGGATGGGTTCGACACGGCCACTCCATCCGGGCGGCTGCTGTTCCACATTCTCGCTTCCGTCGCGGAAATGGAGCGCGAACTGATAAAGGAACGGACGATCGCCGGTTTGGCAGCGGCACGAGCCAAGGGCGGCACGGGCGGAGGCCGCAAGTCGGTCATGACGCCCGACATGCTCGATACCGCCCGCAAGCTGCTCAAGGCCGGCGACAAACCAGCGAAGGTCGCCAAGCTGCTACAGGTCGGCCGTTCCACCTTCTATCGCCACTTTCCTGCGGCCGAGCGCGAACCTGGCTGACCGGCGTCAGAAGATCGTCGCGTAGTAGGATTGCTCGAACCGGCCCCGGCTGATCCGGGCCATGTGGTCGATCCGTTCAGGCACCGGGGGCGGGCGGCGGGTTCGAGCCGGTCGTGCGTCTGGGCGGGCCAGAAGCACGAGGTTGGCAATGGCCGCACCCAACAGGAATTCTTCCTCGGCACCGCGCAGGCCGCGAAGGTGCAGCCGGGTCAGCCCCCGCTTACCCTTCGCATCGGCAAACACCCGCGCTACGCCCCGACGCAGCCGCATCGACCGCTTGAATAGTGGCGTCTGCATCTCGCCGCGCACCAGCTCGCGCACGTCCTCATATTCGCTGTGCGTGACCGACCTATTGCTGCCTGCGGTACATTTCCGTTTGAGGTGACAGGCGCGGCAATCGGCAGGACTGGCGCTGTATCGGAGAAAGCCGGCCCGACGATCGGCACCGCGAAAGGGCAGTATCTTGCCAGCAGGACAGACATAGCGGTCCTGCTCCCGCTCATAGCGGAAGGCTTCGCGGGGGAATTTGCCCTTGGTCTGTTCGGATCGTTCCAGCACCGGGATATGCGGGATGGTGCCGCGATCGGTGACAAACGCCAGGAACGCGGCGCTGCCGTAGGCGGTGTCAGCCGCGACGCGCTTTGGCCGGTAGCCGAACCGATCATCGGCCCGTGCCAGCATGGTCCGCCCCGCATCGACTTCCGCCGCGAAGCGGGCGGGACTGGCCTCCACGTCGATCGTCACCCCTCCCGGCGTGTCGATCAGGATATTCAGGGCATAGCCGAACCGGCCCCGCGCCGTGCGCGCAGACCAAGCCGACGCCGGATCGGTGCGTGACACCTCGGCCGGCTTGCCACGCGGCACGCCATGTTCCTGCGGTGGAGCATTGGCCTGATCCGCCAGCCATTCGCAAACCGGGCGGGGAAGCCGGGGCGCGGCTATGTCGGCGTCCCGCATCTTGCGCTGCCAGCTTGCGTCGGCCGCGACAAACGATGCGTCGATTGCGGCATCCTTGTGGGCGATCAGCCGCGCGTCGGCGCAGCGCCGAACAGTCTGCTCGAACAGGATGCGGAAGATGCCGGCATCGCGGAAGCGGCCATGCCGGTTCTTGCTAAACGTCGAGTGGTGCGGCACCCGCGCGTCGGGCGGCAATCGGCAGAACCAGCGATAAGCGAGATTGAAGCGGACTTCCTCACACAGCCGGCGTTCCGACGTGATGCCATAGAGGCGAGCGATAAGCGCCATGCGGACCAGCAATTCAGGCGCTATCGAGGGACGCCCACGGCGACTATAATGCGGCGCGAGCGCATCGCGCAGTTCACCCAGGTCGATCAGTCCGTCTATCCTGCGTAGGATGTGATCGGCGGGGATCATCGCTCCTAGCGCCCGCCAACTTGCGCCCTTGCCGCCTCGCTGTTGCTCACCCATCATGGCCGCTGCTCCCGATGTGTCGAAGCAGGGAACCCGTTAGGAACGCGATCGGATCACCCGGCCTTTTTCAACAGCCCCGAACGATAGCCGTAGATTCGGCGCAGGTCCGCCAGATGTTCGTGCCGGGTCTCCTCGCGCGCGGCATAGGGGAGTAGATCGTCGCTGGTCAGGCCGAGCTGGGCCGCGATAAAATCCGAGACCTGCGCCGGGATCAACTCGCCTGGGGCGAGCACCCGGCCCGGGTAGCGCAGAACGCACAGTTGCAGCGCGAAGCCGAAACGGTTGTGGGCGCGACGACGCTGCCGGATATGCCCGAGATCCTCATCGCTGAGGGTGTAGTGCCGCAGCAACTCGCCCTGTTCGACCGGTAAACGGAGTAGCGCGTCGCGCTGGCGATCGGTCAGGGTCACGCGACGGGGCATACATGTTCCTTTTTCTTTCCGACTCGATGTTTGAGATAGCTTGATTGCAATGCTGGTTGAGATACACACTGGCGCAGTCAAATGCCTATGCTCGCTCCGCCACCTCAAACCTTCGTTTGTGATCCATGCTGATCGGCTACGCCCGCGT
>DQVI01000232.1 GCA_015661825.1 Novosphingobium capsulatum | reverse complement strand
TTCTTGAAGATGCGCTCCATCTCCTCGTCGAAGATCGCGCTGTCCTTGTAGAGCGCGGTGTGGACGCGGTCGTCCTTGACCAGCGCGGCAAAATCTGTGCTGCTCATGCGCTTTTCTCCATGGAGGGATCAGGTACCGAAATGGGGGCCTCGTCGTTCCACGGCCCCACATCGCGGGAAAAGATGTTTTCAGTCACAAAACGGGCGATGCGCCATTGGCCGTCCCCGTGCTGGCCGTCCTCTTGCGCCATCTCGACGTCGATCGCGGCGCTGCGCAGGTCCGACCGGCCATCGCGATAGGTCGAGACCTGAAGCATCATCCAGCGGGCACTGGCGCCCGCGCCCGGCCCTTCACGGACCGTGATGATCTCGCCTGTCAGATAATGGGCATTGAGGACGAAATGCGCAGGATCGGCATAACTGCGCAGCATGGCCATGATGGCACTGCGCCCTTCATGGCGGCCGAAGGCCTTGCGATACCGCCCCCGCCCTTCCCATGTGGCCTCGCGGGTGAACAAGGCCTCCATCGCCGTCCAGTCCGTCTGCGGGCCCAGTGTATCGCACAGGCGGAAATAGGTGGTCACGACCTGTCGGATCACCCTTTCCGCCTCAAGCCGTGCAATTCGCGCCTCCAGCGCTGCCAGACCGGACGGCGCGTTCATCACGCCGGGATCACCAGCTCGCGACCGATGCGGGCTTCCACGCGCATGTATTTCCACAAGCGATGCTCGCCCACCTGAATGGTGCGAAAGAGGTTGCAGGCCGCAACCACGGTCGCACGATCAGGCACGTCGGCCAGAATATAGAACGTCCAGGGCCAGCCATTGGGCGAAGTGCCGACCATGGTTTCATCGTCATCCAGCGTGCCCAGCACGGTAACACCGGGCAGATCGCGGATGCCCTTGAGCATTTCGCCGGTGGCCGCCCAGACCTTGCCGATCTCGGCAGCAGGCAGGTCGAAGAAATTCTGCAACACCGCCGAACAGAAAAGGACACGAAGGGGTTTTGCGGGGGTCTCGGTCATGAATGGTTCCTTCGATGGAAGCGCAGATCAGGGGTAACCGGCGTCAGGGATAACCGGCCTCAAGGATAACCAGCCGGGGCATCGAGCCCCAGCAACACGCGGCCCGCGCTCTGCCAGGTGGCCTCGTTGAGGAAGGCATGCTGGTAGACGACCAGCGCATCCTGAAGCAGGCGCGAGAAAGGATGGCTGTTGAAGATGCCCGCAGTACCCGCCTGTTCGAACATCAGCCGGGTCACATCGGCCCCGGTGCGCGCGGCCTGCGTGGCAGCCAGACGCACCAGTGCGGTCTGCTCGCGGCTCGGCTTGTCACCCGCCTGAACCACGGCGAAAACCTCGTCGGTGATCTCGTAGAAGAACGCCCGCGCCCCGCGCAACGCAGCCTCGCCCTTGGCCAGCGCGATCTGCACGTTGGCGCGCTCGGCCATCACCGGAGCGCCGGTGATGGAACCGCGCGTGCCGGCCATCTTCCCCATCAGATCCAGCGCGGCCCGCGCAACCCCCAGCCCCACCACGGCCAGAACCTGTGCCGCCAGCGCCATGGAAGGATAGCGATAGGCCGCCAGATCGATGGTCGGCGGCGCGCCGCGCACGAACGTCCATGCCTCGGGCACGAACACATCCTCGACGACCAGATCATGGCTGCCCGTGCCCTTCAGGCCGATCACATCCCAGTTGGGCTCGATCCGCACCTTGTGGGCCGGCATCACCGCCATGCGCGGCAGGCCGGTGCCCGTGGGATCGTCCGTCTTGATCCCCACCCCGATCAGTTCCGCGCCCGGCGATCCGCTGCCAAAGGGCCAGCGCCCCGAGACGCGATAGCCGCCCTCACCCCTGACCGCCTTCTGGGGCGGAAAGATCGTCCCCGCAAAGACCACATCGGGGCCTTCCGCATAGACTTGCGCCAGCGTTTCAGCGGGCAGCGAGGCAAGATACATGTGCGACACGCCGAAGCTGGCCACCCAGCCCGCCGAACCGTCCCGCGCCGAAATGCTTTCGATCAGCCGCAGGAAATCGGCGGGACTTTTTTCGTCGCCTCCGAAACGCACGGGGACCAGCGCGCGGTAGACCCCCGCGGCCTTCATCGCCGCGACGGTATCGGCATCCACCTCCTGCTCGGCGCTGAACTGCACAGCTTTTTCCGCCACCATTGTCAGCAGCGCCTCAAGCGCCGCGAGCGGATCGTCCGTCGGTTGACTGGACAGTTGCACCATGGCGCTCATGCCTCTTTCTCCTGAAGTCCAAGTTGCGCGGCGATGGTCGTCGCCAGAGCCAGCAAGGCGGCATCTCCGCCCCGCCGCCCGACCAGTTGCACGCCGGCCGGCAGCCCCTGCGCCGTGCGGATCGGCAAAGTGATGGCCGGATGGCCGGAAAGATTGAAAGGTCGCACCAGCCGCGTCAGCGGCACCACGGCGCGGGCATCCTGCGCCTCGACCAGCGACGGCGGCACGATCGGCAAGGTGGGCAGGATGAGGGCATCGGCCTGTTCAAGCACCGCATCGATTTCCCGCGCCAGTTGCGCACCGACAGCCTTGGCAGCCGCCACCGCATCGGCGCCATGGCGCCCACCGGCCTTCAGGCGCGCGCGCACGTCCTCGCCCATGCCGGGATGATCGGCATAAGCCCCCAGCGCCGCCCAGTTTTCAGCCCCCATGACAACCAGGCTGGCATCAAAGGCCGCATCGAATGAAGGCAATTGCGCGTCGAGAACAGGAGTGGCCAGACCCGAGAGCGCCAGATCGAAAGCCTGGCCGACCTCTTCGCTGACCTCCAGCGAAAGGCGGACCAGACGAATATCCGAAGCCTTCGGCGCGGCCACAGGCGCAAACCCTTCGACCATCGCCGTCATCGCGGCTTCGATCACCGCAAGATCGCGCGCAATCGGCCCGACACAATCGATCGAACTGTATGCAGGGTTCACCCCCTGGCGGCTGACGACCCCATAGCCGGGCTTGAAACCGATCACCCCACAACAGGCCGCAGGCAGACGCACAGATCCGCCCGTGTCCGAACCGACCGACATATCGACGACACCCGCCGCCACGCCCGCAGCCGAACCACTGGAAGACCCGCCCACGATCCGGTCCGGCCACTGCGGGTTGACCGGCGTGCCCCCCCAGGGATTGATCCCGGTGACCCCGAAGGCCAGTTCATGCATCGCCGCCTTGCCGACAATCCGCCAGCGCCCCGAAGCGAGCAAGGCGTCGACCACAGCGGCATTGGCAAGCGCAGGCCCGGCCTCGGCAAAGACCGCGCTGCCCTGACGGGTCGGCAGACCGGCAATGTCGATGCAATCCTTGACCGAAGCGGTCAGGGCGCCTTCGCCAAGTTCGAATGAGCAGATCAAACCGGTTCTGGCGGTGTCTGCACCGGAAATGCTCGGGATCGTTGGCATGGGAAGAGGGCTAAGATATGTCACTTGAATAATCAAGTGTTATATTGACCATTCCCAAGCAGCATCCCGCAACGCCGACCCGCCCCGAAAAACAGCCCTTCACGAACAGTTTTATTCCATATTTTCAGCTCAATGCAAAAGAGAGCCCACTGCCAATCAGGCTCCCGCCCCCTCAGACATCAGCCTTGAACGGCGAAAAATCGGTGTGCCGGTCAAAAATATCCACCCCTTCGGCGCGCTTCAGGAAACCGACCACCGCATACGTGACAGGCGTGAGCAGCACCTCCCAGCCCACTTTCAGCGCCCAGTTGGTGACCAGCACCTTGAGCACGAGCGCCGGCGTCCACCCCGAGGCGCCGAGAAAGGCAAGGGGATAGAAGACGAGGCTGTCCACGGCCTGGCCCACAACGGTCGAACCGATGGTACGGGTCCACAGCTTTTCCCCATTGGTCCACACTTTCATGGAGGCGAGGACAAAACTGTTCGCAAACTCACCGAACCAGAACGCAGTAAGGCTGGCAAACACGATGCGGGGCACCTGGCCGAACACCTGATCGTAGGCGTCCTGCCCATGCCAGTCTGGCGCAGGCGGCAAGGTCACCACGACCCACGACATGAAGGCCATGAACAGCAGGGCCGCAAAACCGACCCAGACGCACCGTCGCGCCCGGGCATAGCCATAGACTTCGGTCAGAATGTCGCCGATCAGATAGCCCAGCGGAAAGAACAGGATGCCAGCGCCAAACGGCCATCCGCCGATCACGGGCAGGTCGATTCTGGCCACCTTGGCTGCGCCCAGCACGTTCGAGAGCAACAGGATTGCGACAAATGCGGCCATCACGAAGTCGAAATAGCGCATCGGCTTGTGGGTCAGGTCGCGCGCATCGACATGTTTGATATGCTGACGGTCGTTCATCTTCGAATCCATGAAAAATATTGTTCAGGAAAGACTTTTTACGGCAACAGCCCGGATACCGGAATGATGCTTCCCCCACCCCGGCGCGCAGCTCCCGGGCTGGCGAACTGCCCGACAGGACCGCACGCCACAGGCAATCTGCGGATCGTTCATGGGGAAGAAGTGCTATCCTCATTTGCACTGGAGGCAAAGCCGCCTTATGGGCAGCCTTGCGCGCGCCCTTAGCTCAGCTGGATAGAGCATCGGCCTTCTAAGCCGGTGGTCGCAGGTTCGAATCCTGCAGGGCGCGCCAATATAGGATAGGACGCCAAAGGTACTGAGCGGAAATCAGGGGCCCGGCAATATCCATCGCCCGCTGCTGTAACGAATGTAAGCCTTCCTGCGTAATCACATCGTCGCCTCATGCCCGAAAGGCCGGTCCGATGCTGTTCAAATTCCCCTCGCCTTCCGCCCCGCGCGAAGCGGACGTTACCGACGAACACCTCTATTTCACGCGGCGCGGCCTGATCGGAGCGGGAAGTGCCGCGGCCTTGCTGCCAGGCTGGGTGCTTCCCGTTCGGGCAGGCGCGGCAGGGGGAGTGGCCAAGGGCGGGATCGCATTGCGCACGCGCCGCACGCGCAGCCTGGCCGAACCGCTCACCTCCCTCGACACGGTGACCCACTACAACAATTTCTACGAGTTCGGGACCGGCAAGGAAGATCCGGCGCGTCTGGCCGGAACGCTGCGCACACGGCCCTGGACCGTCCGGGTCGACGGCCTTGTCGCCAAGCCGCGCACATTCGATATCGACACGCTGATGCGCGCCTTCCCGCTCGAAGAACGGATATATCGTCACCGCTGCGTGGAAGCATGGTCGATGGTCATCCCCTGGGCCGGCTTCCCGCTCGCCGGCCTGCTCAAGCAGGTCGAGCCACTTTCCTCGGCCCGGTTCGTGGTGTTCGAGACCTTGCGCGACCCCCGCCAGATGCCCGGCCAGCGAACCTCCGTGCTGCAATGGCCCTATGTCGAAGGCTTGCGACTCGACGAGGCGATGCATCCGCTCACGATGCTTGCGGTCGGTCTCTATGGGCAGACCCTGCCCGGCCAGAACGGCGCCCCGATCCGGCTGGTCGTGCCGTGGAAGTATGGGTTCAAATCGATCAAGTCGATCGTGCATATCCGGCTGGCAGACAGGCAGCCGCCAACGAGCTGGAACCGCTATGGTCCTGGCGAATATGGCTTTTATGCCAATGTAAACCCATCGGTCAGCCATCCCCGCTGGTCGCAGGCCCGCGAGAGGCGGCTGGGCGACTGGTTCCCGCGCGCAACCCTGCCGTTCAACGGCTATGGCGAAGAAGTGGCGGGCCTCTATCGCGGCATGGACCTGCGGCGCTACTACTGACATGGCACGACGCCTGCGCCCCGGAGCCCTGCGCATTCTGCGCCTGACCGCCCATGCCACACTGGCCGCGCCGCTGGCCCTGTTGCTGTGGCACTGGGCCGCGATGGTGCTGGGCACCGATCCGCGTCAGGCGGGGCTGAGCGCCGAACCCGTTGCCTATACGATCAATTATCTTGGCCTTTGGGCGCTGCGCTGGATGTGGGCCGCGCTCGCAGTCACGCCCCTGCGCCGCCTGACCGGGAGGAACGATCTTGCCGTGCTGCGCCGTCCGCTCGGCTTGTGGAGCTTTGCCTATGCCACCTTGCATTTCGGCGTCTACTTCGGCCTCGACCAACTGGGGTCCTTCACGCAGGTCTGGCGCGACGTTACCGAACACAAGTTCACTTTTTTCGGTATGGCCGCGCTGATTTTGCTCGTTCCGCTCGCGGCCACTTCCACGCATCGGGCGATCCGCAAGCTGGGCGCACGGCGCTGGCAGGCGTTGCATCGCCTGACTTATCCGGCAGCCCTCCTGATCGCGGTCCATTTCATCCTGCGCGTCAAAGGGTTCCAGTGGGAACCCTGGATCTATGCCGGAATCGCCGGGGCATTGCTGGCGATGCGGATCAGGACAGGCCCGTCCCGACCCTGATTTTTCGCGCATTCTGATGATCCTGCCTGCTCAAAACCGATACCCCCGCCCCTTTTGCTCGGGCAGCAGCCATCCTATATAATGCGGCACATGCACCCGGATCGTCCGGGCGGGGCAGGCCAGGTAAAGCAAGGCCCCACAAAGCGAGGATCGAGAGTTCATGGGCAAGGCAGACGTCGAACTTTCCGGGGGCGCGTTCGACGCACAGGATCCTTTCAACATCGAGGGCGTCGTCACCCGCCTGCGCGACGTGCGCGAGGGCTGGCGCGAGAACCGGCGGATGCGCGGCGATTATGGCGCGGTGGGTTTTCCTTCGCGTCATGCGCTGGGCCGCATCGTCGATGTGCTGACCGCCGCGCTGTTTCCGCTCCGCCTCGGCCCGGCTGAAGTGACCGCCGCCAACGAGGATATCTTCGTGGCCGCCACCCTGCAATCGGCCATTCCGCTGCTGGCCGCGCAAGTGCGGATGGAACTGCACTACAGCTATCCGCAGAACTGCGACCAGACCGTCGAGCGCGAGGTGAACCGCATCCTCTCGGCCCTTGTCGAGCGCCTGCCCGAAATCCGCCGCCTGCTCGACACCGACGTGGAAGCCGCGTTCGACGGCGACCCGGCGGCACGCTGCGTCGATGAAGTGCTGCTGTGCTATCCGTTCGTCACCGCCGTGCTGCATCATCGCATTGCCCACGAACTCTACAACCTTGGTGCGCCGCTGGTGGCGCGGATCATCGCCGAGATCGCGCATTCGCGCACCGGCATCGACATCCACCCCGGCGCGACCATCGGCGAAAGCTTCTTCATCGATCACGGCACCGGCGTGGTGATCGGCCAGACCGCGATTTTGGGCAACCGCGTGCGGATCTATCAGGCCGTGACGCTGGGCGCGCGCAGCTTCAGCACCGACGAGGAAGGCCGTCTGGTCAAGGACGAGCCGCGCCATCCGATCATCGAGGATGACGTGACGATCTATGCCGGGGCGACGATCCTGGGCCGGGTGACGATCGGGCGCTGCTCGGTGATCGGCGGCAATGTCTGGCTTACCCGCTCGGTTCCGCCCGGCAGCCAGGTTCGCCAGACCCAGCCGAGCGTGACGGTCGAGGCGGGCGATCCCTGCGATTGATGCAGCAAGGCCTGACCGGAGGCATCTTGGCCTGCGATTGCCGCCCCCTTCATTGATCGAGAGGATCAATCATTCTGGCCGGAATTGATCATTGGCAAAGATAGTCGCCAATGCGTAACTCCACTTCAGCAGGAAGCGAAGGCGCCGCCGCAAGGCCGGGCCGCCCGAAACTTCCACCCGGTTTTCAACCGGTTCAGTTTTATCCGGTTCAGTTTAACCCCATTCAGTTTCACAACGACCAACCACAAGGAAGTCGAACCCATGTCGATCGTCGGAACCTCGCTCAAGCCGTTCCAGGCCACTGCCTATGTCCAGGGCAAGTTCGTTGATGTCAGCGATGCTGACGTTCTCGGCAAGTGGGCCGTGTTCTTCTTCTACCCGGCCGACTTCACCTTCGTGTGCCCGACCGAACTCGAAGACCTCGCCGACAGCTACGAAGAACTCAAGGGTCTGGGCGTCGAAGTCTACTCGGTGTCGACCGACACCCACTTCTGCCACAAGGCCTGGGCTGACAGCTCGCCAGCCATCGGCAAGATCAACTACTACATGCTGGGCGACCAGAACCACACGATCTCGAACAACTTCGGCATCCTGCGCGAAGGCGTTGGCCTGGCCGACCGTGGCACCTTCGTGGTCGATCCCGACGGCGTGATCCAGCTCGTTGAAATCACCCCCGAGGGCGTGGGCCGCAACGCTGCCGAACTCGTCCGCAAGATCAAGGCTGCCAAGTACTGGCGCGAACATCCCGGCCAAGTCTGCCCGGCCAAGTGGGAAGAAGGCGCCGAAACCCTGGCTCCCTCGATCGACCTCGTCGGCAAGATCTAAGTCCTGCCCGACCGAACCCGTCCGGGGCTGGTTCCAGCCAGCCCCGGACACTCGGGGCAGCGATGGAGAAAGCGGACCCGTTCGATGCGCGAATTTTGACGCATCCCCTTTTGTCCCGCCCGCCAGCGCCCCATAATTCCGCCCGCCCATAATTTCGCCCGATTGTTCGCAACCCCTTCCAGGCGTGAGGCCCACTGGCCCCACGCGGCACACCCTCCTGCCTGAGAAAGACGCAAAAATGCCTGTCCTCGACGCCCCCACCACCGCCCAGCTCAAGGGCCTGCTCGTCAACCTGCGCCGCCCGATCGAGCTGGTTGCCAGCCTCGATGAAAGCGCCAAGTCCGCCGACATGCGCAGCCTCGTCGAGGAAATCGCCGCGCTTTCCGACAAGGTGACGGCCCGTTTCGACGGCACCGACGAACGCCGCCCCAGCTTCGCCATCGAAGCCGATCAGGGCCGCTCGCGCGTCGTGTTCGCCGGTCTTCCGCTCGGCCACGAGTTCACCTCGCTGATCCTCGCGCTGCTTCATGTCGGCGGCCACCCGCCCAAGGAAGAGGCAGACCTGCTCGACACCGTGCGCGGCCTCAAAGGCCCGCTGCACTTCGAGACGTTCTTCTCGCTCTCGTGCCAGAACTGCCCCGACGTGGTGCAGGCGCTCAACATCATGGCCGCGCTCAACCCCAACGTGACCCATGTCGCCATCGACGGCGGCCTGTTCCAGGACGAAGTCGAGCGCCGCAAGATCATGGCCGTGCCCACCGTCTTCCTAAACGGCGAACCGTTCGGTCAAGGCCGCATGGATCTGGCTGAAATCGTCTCCAAGATCGACACGGGCGCAGTCGCCCGCGCAGCCGAAAAGATCGCGGCCAAGGAGCCTTTCGAGGTTCTCGTCGTCGGCGGTGGTCCGGCTGGCGCGGCTGCGGCGATCTATGCGGCGCGCAAGGGTATCCGTACCGGCGTCGTGGCCGAACGCTTCGGCGGGCAGGTGCTCGACACGATGGGCATCGAGAACTTCATCTCGGTTCCCCACACCGAAGGGCCCAAGCTCGCCACCCAGCTCGAACAGCACGTCAAGGACTATGACGTCGACGTGATGAACCTCCAGCAGGCCGTCGCGCTCAAGCCCGCCAATGGCGACGGGCTGACCGAGATCGCGCTGGCCAGCGGGGCGAGCCTCAAGGCGCGCACGGTGATCCTCTCGACCGGTGCACGCTGGCGGCAGATGGGCGTTCCGGGCGAGGACGAATACCGCAACAAGGGCGTCGCCTATTGCCCGCACTGCGATGGCCCGCTGTTCAAGGGCAAGCGCACGGCGGTGATCGGCGGGGGCAACTCGGGCGTGGAAGCGGCCATCGATCTGGCCGGTATCGTCGCCCATGTCACCCTGATCGAGTTCGACAAGGAACTGCGCGCCGACGCCGTGCTCCAGACCAAGCTGCACAGCCTGCCCAACGTGACCGTGATCACCTCGGCGCAGACCACGCAGGTTCTGGGCAATGGCGAGAAGGTGACCGGCCTCGTCTACAAGGACCGCGTGAGCGGCAACGAAGTGACGGTTGAGCTCGAAGGGATCTTCGTGCAGATCGGGCTGGTGCCCAACACCGAATGGCTCAAGGGCGATCTGGCGCTCTCGAACCGTGGCGAGATCGAGGTGGACGCCCACAATGCGACCAACCTGCCCGGTGTGTTTGCCGCTGGCGACTGCACGACGGTGCCCTACAAGCAGATCATCATCGCAATGGGCGAAGGCGCCAAGGCCAGCCTTTCGGCCTTCGATTACCTGATCCGCAACTGATCGGCGGATCGGCATGAAAAAAGGGCAGGAGCGGGGTTTCCCGTTCCTGCCCTTTTTCGTGTTGCGCAGGGCCCTTGCGAGCCTGGAAAAGACGCGCGAGGCCCCCTCCCCCGCGCGCCTTCCCCGGATCAGAGCTTGCCCACCAGTTCGGGCACGGCCTCGAACAGGTCGGCGACAAGGCCCACGTCGGCGACCTGGAAGATCGGCGCGTCCTCGTCCTTG
>DQVI01000194.1 GCA_015661825.1 Novosphingobium capsulatum | reverse complement strand
GGCACGCGGCCCCTGATCTTGCGGGGAGGCGGCGGGGGTGGCTCGGCAACCATGGCGCTCGCCGGGGGCGCAGCCGGACGGCGCACGGGCGGATGCAGCGGCGTGACGGTTTCAGCCACCTTGCGCCAGAGCGCCAATTCTTCGGAGCTTAGGCCCCGCGGCGGGCGCCTCATGTGATCTTGCCCATTTACCGGCGGCCTTAGCGACCGAGGCGGGCGAGCGTGCCCTTGGGCAGCAACACCAGCGCCTGACCGTGGGCGCTCATCCCGCCCGCGATGCGGCGTGCATCGGCGCCCGCGCCCCAGAAGCTGTCGAAGCGATTGGGGCCCTTGATCGCGCCGCCGGTGTCCTGTGCCACCCACAGCCCGCCGACATTGGCGCGGTCGGTCTGGAGCCAGACCGGTGCGCCCAGCGGCACGAACGAGGGATCGGCGGCCACACTGGTCTGCGCCATGACCGGAACGCCCATCGCCCCCACGGCGGAAGGCTGGGGATTCTCGCGGAAGAACACATAGCTGCGGTTCTGCCGCATCAGTGCGTCGCCCTGCGCCGGGTTGTCGTGGATGTAGCGCAGGATGCCCTGCATCGAGCCCGGATACTGCCCCGGCCCGGTGCCGATCAGCCCTTGCCGGGCCATCACGCTGCCAATGCCGGTATAGTCCCAGCCGTTGACCGCCCCATAGCCGAGGCGGATCACGCTGCCATCGGGCGCGCGCAAGCGGCCCGAGCCCTGAACCTGAAGGAAGAACAGTTCGGCAGGATCGGCCGCCCAGGCGATTTCGAGGCCCTGCCCGGCCAGCGCGCCATCCTCGATCTGGCCCCGGTCGTAATAGGGCGTGAAATGGCCGGTGCTGTCGTAGCGGCCCAGCGGCTGGCGTCCGTCGGCCATCGGCGGGGCATCGCCGGGACGGGCGCGCACGAGATCGGCGGGCACGCCATAGACCGGCACGTCGAAGCCGGGCTGGCGGGTGCGCACGCCGGCGATCTCGGGCTCGAAATAGCCGGTAACGAAGGTGCTGCCATCGGCGACGCGGGCAGTCTCGAAATAGCCGTCGAAGAACGTCGCGGCCTGATCGCGCGGCCAGCCGCGCGCGGCGGCGCAGGCCAGCGCCCAGTCCTGCGGACGGGTCAGCCCGCTGTCGTCATTGCGGCGGGTGAGACCGGGGCACGAGAGGATGAAGGCATTGAGCGCGCTGCCCGCATTGCCGGGCGCGAGCGCCAGCGCCGAAGGTGCCGGACCACGCACCAGCCCCGCGCTCAAGGCATTGGCAGGCCGCGGGGGATGCAGCCCGTGCACGCCGCCACTTTCGGGAATGATCGAGCCGCAGGCAGCCAGCGCCAGCGCGGGCAGGAGCCCCGCCAGAGCGCGCAAACCGGGCAACCGCACGAAAGCGGCGCCCGGTTCGGTTTTGCCGAAAAATGAAACAGGGGGCGGGGAAACGGTCATGACCACGAGATCTTTGCCTCGACCGGTTTCAGGCGCCAGCCACGGCGGCCCGCGTCAACGCATCAGCCTTCATCGGTTTCGTCGAGCAGCCAATCGGGATCGGTCGAGGTGAGATCGCGCGAGAACGTCCACAAGTCGCGGCTCTCGATCGCGTCGTGGAGCGAACCGCCCACGACCTGCCCCTGTGCGTTGCGGGTGACCGTGGCGATATCCGAGCGGAAGCGCACGGTGACGCGGGCGGTCGAGCCAGCCAGTTCAGCGCCGACGATGCGGGCTTCCTCGACACGGATCAGGCGGGCATCGAGCGTTTCACCGGCAGCCTCGCGCGCGTCGAGCGCGGCGGCGAAGCCTTCGAACACCGCGCGGTCGCACAGCTGTTCGAGTTCCTGACGGTTGCCCTTCCAGAAGGCTTCGAGGACCATGCCATAGGCGCTGCGGGCGCCAGCCATGAACAGGCCCACATCGAAGCGGCGGTCGGCAGCGACGATCGCGCGGATACCGGCTTCGGCGGCGGGTTCGAAATCGCGGGTTTCGGGCATGGGCGGTGCCAGACGGTTGGCCGGGGCCGGGACCACTTCGGGAAGGCGCGGGGCGAGCGGACGCGCGCCCCCCTGAGCCCCACCCTGCATGTCGGGCTGCTCGATGCGGCGACGCACCGGTTCCTCGTTCTGCTCGGGCCGACGGCCCAGCACCGAATAGAGCCGGAGCCCCAGGAAGGCCGCGATCATGGCCAGGATGACGATCTCAACAATCACACGCACATGTCCCGCATAGGCACCCATTGGCCCGAATGGCTGACCCGAAGGCTGTCCGAAAAGGACAGACCGCCGGGCCGGATGCCGGTTTATCGTGCCTCAAGTAGGTACGAATTACAAATGAACAACGCGTGGACGAGCCGATGACATCATTCCGGGGCACTTTTCGCCGCCCCCGTCCCCACGGGTCCCTTTTCCCTCAATTCCGGCTCCTTCAATCCCGGCAGGGCGGGCCGGTTCCCGCAAGGAAGCCCTGCGCTCTGCGGCCGCCTGCTCCCATCACGCACATTGCCGCCGTGCGCACGGGATGCTACGCGCGGCCCCACGTTTTTCTTGCCGACCCATTCAGATCGAAAGCTTGCGACCATGGCCGACGAAGGCAACATCATCAGCAACATCTCCCTCGAAGGCGAAGGCGTGCCTGCCAATGGCGAAGACACCGCGCCCGCGATCGGCCTGATCTCGCAGTATGTGAAGGATCTTTCGGTCGAAAATCCCAATGCGCCCGAAAGCTACCAGTGGGCCGAAGCGCCCGACGTCCATGTCGATTTCAACATTGCCGCGCGCAATCTGGGCCCCGACATCCACGAGATCGAACTCAAGATCAACGTGACCTCGAAGGGTACCCAAGGCACCGCCTTCATCGTCGAGCTGGTCTATGGCGCGCTGATCGGCATGCGCAACGTGACCGAAGACCAGGCCCATCCGTTCCTGTTCGCCGAAGGTCCGCGCCTGATCTTCCCGTTCGCCCGCCGCATCGTGTCCGATGCCGTGCGCGACGCGGGCTACCCGCCGCTGCTGCTCGATCCCATCGACTTCAATGGCCTCTATCTGGCCCAGCTCGCCCAGGCGCAGGCCACCGCGACCGCCGAACCGGCCGGTCACGCTTAAGAAGCCCACGCCTGAGAATCTGATTCGCCGAACCGATTCGCCGGTCGCTTGAAGGAATTTCCATGAACCTCCTGAAGGCGACCGGCACAATCGGTGGCCTGACCCTGGCCAGCCGCGTGCTCGGCCTCGTGCGCGACAGCCTGTTTGCCCGCTATGTCGGCGCGGGCTTTGCCTCGGACGCGTTCCTGATCGCGTTCCGCCTGCCCAACATGTTCCGCGCGCTGTTTGCCGAAGGCGCATTTGCCTCGGCCTTCATCCCGATGTTCAACCAGAAGGTCGGCGATCCCGATGGCCGGGGCCTGCCCGATGGCCTGCGCTTTGCCGAAGAGGCGCTGGCGGTGCTGCTGCCCACGCTGATCGTGCTGACCATCGTGCTCGAAGTGCTGGCCTGGCCGGTCACGCTACTGCTGTCGGGCGGGTTCAACGGGATTTCGCCCGAACAGTTCGCGTTCGCGGTCACGCTTTCGCGCTTCACGATCCCCTACCTGATGTTGATCAGCCTCGTCTCGCTGTTTGGCGGGCTGCTCAATTCGCTGCACAAGTTCTGGGTCAATGCCGCAGCGCCCATCCTGCTCAACCTGACGCTGATCGTCGCTGTGCTGGGCTTTCACAGCGCCGACGCGCTGGTTACCGCACGCAATCAGGCCATCGCGGTCTCGGTCTCGGGCGCGCTGCAACTGGTCTGGCTGGCCTGGGCCTGCCGCCAGAACGGGGTGAGCCTGAAACTGCGCGCGCCGCGCCTCAACCCCGATGTCAGGAAGCTGATGGCGCTGATCTGGCCTGCGGCAGCGGGCGCGGGGGCGGCGCAGATCAACCTCGTCATCTCGACCGCGCTGGCCGCCACGCTGCTCAGCCACGGCTCGGTCACCTATATCTACATGGCCGACCGCCTCAACCAGTTGCCGCTCGGCCTGATCGGCATCGGCCTTGGCACGGTCCTGCTGCCCACGATCTCGCGCCAGTTGGGCGCCGGACAGGTCGAGGCCGCGCAGGAAACCCAGAACCGGGGCATGGAACTGGCCCTGCTGCTCACCCTGCCCGCCACGGTGGCGCTGGTGCTCTGTGGCGAGCCGATTGCCGCGGCGCTCTTCGGCTATGGCCGCTTTTCGGCGACCGACACCCATTTCACCGCGCAGGCTCTGGCGGCCTTTTCGATCGGCCTGCCCAGCTACATTCTGGTCAAGGTGCTCACCCCCGGTTTCTATGCCCGGCAGGACACCAAGACCCCGGTCCGCTATGCGACGATCTCGATGGTGGTCAATCTGGTCGGCAACCTCGTGCTGATCGTGCCCCTGCAACACATGGGGCCGCCGCTCGCCACCGCCATCGCCTCGACCGTCAATGTGGCGATGCTCTATCGCACCTTGCGCTTGCGCGGCCATTTCACCCCTGACGCGCGCCTGCGCCACCGCGCGCCGCGCCTGGCACTGGCGGCCCTTGCCATGGGCGCGGTGCTCTGGGCCGGGCAGGGGCTGCTGATGCCCTATGTCCATGGCGGCTGGGCCCTCCGCATCGGCGCGCTGGCCGTACTGGTCAGCGCTGGCGTGGTCGTCTATGGCATCGCCACCCTCGTCATGGGGGCCTTCACCCGCGCGGACATCGCGCTGCTCACCCGCCGCCGCCCGGCGGCCCCAACCCCCAACCCGTCCAACAACACGTAAGGCTCATCGTTCATGCGTATCGTTTCCGGCATTCAGCCCACCGGCAATCTTCACCTCGGCAATTACCTGGGTGCGATCCGCAACTGGGTGGGGATGCAGGACGAATGGACCGCCAAGGGGGCAACCTGCCTCTACTTCCTGGCCGATCTCCACGCCATCTCGATGCCGCACGAGCCCGCCAGCCTCGCCGCCAACACGCGCGAGATGGTCGCCGCGCTGGTTTCCTGCGGGATCGACCCGGATCGCTCGATCCTGTTCAACCAGGCGCAAGTGCCCGCCCATGCCGAACTTCAGTGGCTGCTGAACGGCACGGCGCGGATGGGCTGGCTCAACCGCATGACCCAGTGGAAGGACAAGGCGGGCAAGAACCGCGAGGGGGCCTCGGTCGCGCTGTTCACCTACCCGGTGCTTCAGGCTGCCGACGTACTGCTCTATCAGGCCACCCACGTCCCCGTGGGCGAAGACCAGAAGCAGCACCTCGAACTGGCCCGCGACGTGGCGCAGAAGTTCAACAACGACTTCGCCAGCGAGGACGCCCCGGTCTTCACCCTGCCCGATCCGATCATCCCGCCCCAGGCCGCGCGGATCATGTCGCTGCGCGATGGCAGCGCCAAGATGAGCAAGTCCGACCCTTCGGACATGAGCCGGATCAATCTGGTCGACGATGCCGACACGATCATGGCCAAGATCAAGAAGGCCAAGACCGACCCCGAACCGCTGCCCGAAACCGCCGAAGGCCTCGAAGGCCGCCCCGAGGCGCGCAATCTGGTCGGCATCTATGCCACGATGGCCGGGACCGACGTGGCGAGCGTGCTGGCCCAGTTTGGCGGCCAGGGCTTCGGCCAGTTCAAGCCCGCGCTGGGCGACCTGCTGGTCGAGAAGCTCGCGCCGATGGCCGCGCGCTATCGCGAACTGCGCGAAGACCAGGGCGCGCTCGACGCGATCCTGCGCAAGGGCGCGGAAAAGGCGCGCGCACTGGCCACCCCGACGCTCGACGCGGCCTATCAGGCGCTCGGCCTGGTACGCTGACCGGCTGGCTGGTCAACTGGCCGGCTGGCCCGCAACACTCCCGAATTCGGAAGGGCGCCCCTTGCCGGGGGCGCCCTTTTTCGTTCGAATCCCCATTTTTGCGGATCTTTTCGGGCGTGTGTGAATATCATTCAAACTCCGTTCAGCCCCTCGCGAGCTTCCTTTCACCGTGCTAACACACGCGTGGCGCCGCGGCTGGGGACACGCAGCGCGCATGAGGAGGCTTTCGTAATGACCAAGATGCTTCGGGCCGGGCGCCTTGCCCTGCTGGCTGCTCCCCTGCTTCTGGCGCTTTCGGGTTGCGCCACGAATTTCAACGCCAAGGTCTCGCGCTTCCAGCGCGAACTGCCTGCTCCTGCCGGACAGACCTTTGCCGTCGTCGCCCAGGATCCGCGCGATGCCGGTGGGCTCGAATTTGCCCAGTACGCCAGCCTTGTCGCCGCGCAGATGGCCAAGATCGGCTATGTCCAGGGCGATCCGCAGACCGCCGACCTCATCGTCAAGTTCGAATATGGCGTCGACCGCGGCCACGAACACATGCGCACGACCGGCGCCTACGACCCGTTCTGGGGCCCGTGGTATGGTGGTGGCTGGGGCGGCGGCTGGGGTCGCGGTTGGGGCGGTGGCTGGGGCGGCTGGGGCCGCGGCTGGGGCTATGGCTGGTACGATCCGTTCTGGGGCGGTGGCTATGGCAGCGTCGACGTGGTGACCGTCTACACCAGCGGCATCAACGTCCAGATCGACCGCCGCAGCGACGGCAAGCGCGTGTTCGAAGGCAAGGCCGAGGCCGCCTCGACCTCGAACCGCCTGCCCTACCTCGTGCCCAATCTGGTCGAGGCCATGTTCACCGACTTCCCCGGCCACAACGGCGAAACGGTGCGCATTTCGGTGGCCCCCGAAAAGAAGGCCCCGCCCGAACCCAAGGTGGTGAACAAGACCGGGAACTGAGCGCACGCCAGTTCCGACATGAAAAAGACCCCGGACCGGCCAGGTTCGGGGTCTTTTTCATGGGCGCCGCCCGCGCAGGATTTCAGCCCTGCGGAAAGGCGATCTCGACCAGCAGCCCCTCGGGCGCGAAACGGCGGGTGATCGTGCCGCCCAACTGGCGCTCCGAACTGCGGATCAGCGCCGAGCCAAAGCCCTCGCGCGCGGGCTGGCCACCCTCGGGCAGGTCCAGCGGCTGGGCCGCGCGCTCCTGCCAGACGAGACGGACGCAGCGCCCCCCGTCCTCCACCACGCCCCAGCGCACGGTGAGCAGCCCGTCCGGCCCGGCCCAGGCGCCATACTTGACCGCATTGGTCACCAGTTCATGGAGCACCAGCCCCAGCGGCACGGCATGGCGCCCCGGAACCACCAGCGAGCCGCCTTCCAGCTCGCACCGCTCGCTCTGCGAACGATAGGGCGCGAGGGTCTTGTCGACGAGATCGGCAATGTCGACTTCCTCGTCCCCGTCGCCGCCCGGCCCTCCCTGCGTCACGTCGTGCGCGGTCACCAGCGCGTGGATGCGCCGCGAAATCCGCTCGACCGCCGGGGCCGCCGCGGCATCGCCCCGTGCCGACATCTTCACGATCGCCAGAATCACCGCGAACAGGTTCTTGACCCGGTGGTTGAGTTCGCGCGCGAGCAGGTCGGCGCGGTCGCGCGCCTGCGCAATCAGCGCCGCATTGGCCGCCGCCGCTTCGGCATGGGCCGCGCGGATCACCTGCCAGAGCCCGAGGATCAGCGCGATCACGATGATCACGAACAGCAGCCCGAGCGAGGGCATGACCCGCGCTTCCGCGCTCGCCGCGCTCTGGCTGGCCGCATCGAGCCGCGCCCGCTCGGTCCGCTCGAAGCGCCCGACCGCCTGTCGCAGCGCTTCCATCGCCAGCTGCCCTTCGTCGGACAGCGTGCGCACGCGCGCCTCGACCAGTTCGCCCCGCCGCACGAGTTCGACCGTCCCGGCCATCTCGGCCCACTTGGCGTCGCCCAGCCGCTCGATCTCGTCGACCTGCGCGGCCTGCCGGGCATCGCTTGCGCCCGCCAACCGCTGCCGCAGGGCGTGCATCTCGGCCTTGTAGGCGGCATGGCCATCGCGATACGGGGCCAGATAGCGGGGGTCATAGGTGATGTAATAGCCGCGCTGGCCGGTCTCGCCATTGAGCGTGGCGGCCACGATCCCGTCGAGCGCGGCCAGCACCGCGCTGGTGCGCGTGGCCTGCTCGCGCTGGACGCGCTCGGCATCGACAGTGGTGAAGATCAGCGCAAACGTGCCCAGCAGCGCAAGCGCCAGAACCGCAAAGAGCGCCATTGTGAGCCAACCGGGCGCCGCGCGCCATATGCGCCCTACTTTGCGCTCCGTTGTGCGCCCTGCCGGAACTGTGTCGTGGGCAACCATGGTGCGTGACTAGACAATTGCGGCCCCATCGGCAAGAACACCACCTTGACGAACGCGTCATCCGCAGGCCCCGCCCGCGCAGGCCCCTCCACGCAGGCTTGCGCGCAAAAGCTTGACGAACCCGCCCGTCTCGCCTATCGGCCACGCCCTGATTTGGGCTCGGCGTCGCTTGCGGCGGCGCGCCATCGTTCCGATTCGCCAGACAAGAAGAAGAGCTGAACCATGAAGCGCACTTTCCAGCCCAGCCGCCTCGTGCGTGCCCGCCGTCACGGCTTCCGCGCCCGCACCGCCACCGTCGGTGGTCGCAAGGTGCTGCGCGCCCGCCGCGCCCGCGGCCGCAAGAACCTCTCGGCCTGATCGTTTATCTGGCCGGACGTCATGTCGGATGAGGCCGGGGCCCTTGCGGCCCCCCAGCCCGCTCGGCGCAGCGCCCGGCTGATCACGATCGCCAGGCGTGCGGATTTTCTCGCCGCCAACCGCGGAATCCGGGTCGCAAGGCCCGGATTCGTGCTTTTGGTGAACCCCTTGGCGCGCGCCGATGGCTCGCAGCGATTCGGGGTGACGGTCACCAAGAAGATCGGCAATGCCGTGGTGCGCAACCGCATGAAGCGGCGCTTTCGCGCGCTGCTGCGCGAAATGCTGCCCACACAGGGCATCGCCGGGGCCGACCACGTGCTGATCGGCCGTGAAAACGGCGTCGAGCGCGACTTTTCGCTGCTCCGTGGCGAACTGGCCCAGGCTCTCGCCCGCGCCGCCGCGGGCAAGGGCGATCCGCCCCGCAAGCCGAACGGGAAACGCCCGCCCAAGCGCGCGCCGCACCCCAAGGGCGGGCGATAACCGCGCATTATGAAGCGCCTGCTCATCCTCGTCGCCCGGTTCTGGCAGCTCGGTCCTTCGCGGATGATGCCGCCATCCTGCCGCTTTGCCCCCTCGTGTTCGCAATACGCAATCGAGGCTCTCGAAAAGCACGGTGCGATTAAGGGTAGCTGGCTGGCGGCCTTGCGGCTATTGCGCTGCCATCCTTGGGGCGGCAGCGGCTACGATCCGGTGCCATAGGCCGGTTTCCGGCCAGCCCTTTCCCAGACATTCCTGAAAACGATACGCGAGGCACAGTGGAGAAACAGCGCAACCTGATCCTGGCGGTGGCCCTGATGGGCTTGCTGCTGATCGGCTGGGATTACGGCATCGCCTATTTCTATCCGCACCCCAAGAACGCGCCGGTCGCCGCCGCGAGCGCACCGGCGGCCGTCCCGGCCAGCAG